>NZ_JBHYJH010000085.1:0-42261 GCF_042740445.1 Streptomyces sp. NPDC059003
TCAGGTCTTCGCTTTCGCGCTTCCCTTTCCGGCGGTTCCGACTTTATCAGAAGTTCTGAGTCGGAATTTCCGCCCCGCTCGGATCGACCCCGGCACGTTGCCGTGCGCGGCGCTTCCCCGTCTGGCGGAGCCGTAAACGTACTGGAGCGGGGCGCCCCGATGCAAATCGAGGCGCCCCGCTCCAGGGCTGCCGCCGTCAGGGCGGTCGGGACGTGTCAGACCTCGACCACGACGGGCAGGATCATCGGGCGCCGGCGGTAGTTGTCCGAGACCCACTTGCCCAGCGTGCGGCGGATGAGCTGCTGCAGCTGGTGCGGTTCCACGACGCCGTCCTGGGCCGACTTCTCCAGGACTTCCTGGATCCTCGGGATGACGTCGCCGAAGGCCGCGTCCTCGATGCCCGAGCCGCGCGCCTGGACGTGCGGGCCGCCGGTGATCTTGCCGGTGGTCGAGTCGACCACGACGAACACCGAGATGATGCCCTCGTCGCCGAGGATCCGGCGGTCCTTGAGCGACGACTCCGTGACATCGCCGACCGAGAGGCCGTCGACGTACACGTAACCCGCCTGGACCTTGCCGACGATCTTCGCCTTGCCCTCGACGAGGTCGACGACGACGCCGTCCTCGGCGATGACGATGCGGTCGTGCGGGACGCCGGTGAGGGCGCCGAGCTCGGCGTTGGCGCGCAGGTGGCGCCATTCGCCGTGGACCGGCATGAGGTTCTTGGGCTTGCAGATGTTGTAGAAGTACAGGAGCTCGCCCGCGGACGCGTGGCCCGAGACGTGCACCTTGGCGTTGCCCTTGTGGACGACGTTCGCGCCCCAGCGGGTCAGGCCGTTGATCACGCGGTAGACCGCGTTCTCGTTGCCCGGGATCAGGGACGAGGCCAGGATGACCGTGTCGCCCTGGACGATGCGGATCTGGTGGTCCCGGTTGGCCATGCGCGACAGGGCCGCCATCGGCTCGCCCTGCGAACCCGTGCAGACCAGGACGACCTCGTGGTCCGGCAGGTCGTCGAGCGTCTTGACGTCCACGACCAGGCCCGGCGGCACCCGCAGATAGCCGAGGTCACGGGCGATGCCCATGTTGCGGACCATCGAACGGCCGACGAAGGCGACCCGGCGGCCGTACTCGTGCGCCGCGTCCAGGATCTGCTGGATGCGGTGCACATGGCTGGCGAAGCTCGCCACGATGATGCGCTTGCGGGCGCCCGCGAAGACCTGCCGCAGGACGTTGGAGATGTCGCGCTCCGGCGGGACGAAGCCCGGGACCTCGGCGTTCGTGGAGTCGGAGAGAAGAAGGTCGATGCCCTCCTCGCTCAGACGCGCGAACGCGTGCAGGTCGGTCAGGCGCCGGTCCAGCGGGAGCTGGTCCATCTTGAAGTCGCCCGTGTGCACGGCCATGCCCGCGGGGGTGCGGATGGCGACCGCGAGGGCGTCCGGGATGGAGTGGTTGACGGCGACGAACTCGCAGTCGAAGGGGCCGAGGCGCTCGCGGTCGCCCTCGGCGACCTCGAGCGTGTACGGCCGGATGCGGTGCTCCTGGAGCTTCGCCTCGATGAGCGCGAGCGTCAGCTTGGAGCCGATCAGCGGGATGTCCGGCTTCTCGCGCAGGAGGTAGGGGACACCGCCGATGTGGTCCTCGTGGCCGTGCGTGAGCACGATGCCGTCGATGTCGTCGAGGCGGTCCCTGATGGACGTGAAGTCCGGCAGGATCAGGTCGATTCCGGGCTGCTCCTCCTCGGGGAAGAGCACTCCGCAGTCGACGATCAACAGACGCCCGTCGTACTCGAAGACCGTCATGTTCCGGCCGATCTCGCCGAGGCCGCCGAGCGGGGTGACCCGCAGGCCGCCCTTCGGGAGCTTCGGCGGAGCGCCGAGTTCAGGATGCGGATGACTCAAAAGACTCTCCTCACCACACGCGCCACGTACCTCCGGGGCACGTGGCGCGCGTGACGTTCGTGCAGTAGCAGTTGTGTGGGTGCAGGCAGAGGGCCTGCGGCATTACGTATGTAGTTGTGAAGTCTGTGGTTAGAGCTGTACCCCGCCGGCGGCAAGATCGATCTTGAGCTGGGCCGTCTCCTCGGGCGAGAGCTCGACCAGGGGCAGGCGCAGCGGTCCGGCGGGGCGGCCCTGGAGGGCGAGCGCCGCCTTGGTGGTGATGACGCCCTGCGTACGGAACATGCCCGTGAAGACCGGAAGCAGCTTCTGGTGGATCTCCGTCGCCTTCTGCACGTCGCCGTTCAGATGCGCCTCGAGCATCGCGCGCAGCTCGGGCGTGACGACATGGCCGACCACGGACACGAAGCCGCACGCGCCGACCGAGAGCAGCGGCAGGTTGAGCATGTCGTCACCGGAGT
The DNA here is from genome assembly GCF_042740445.1 of Streptomyces sp. NPDC059003. Taxonomy (NCBI): domain Bacteria; kingdom Bacillati; phylum Actinomycetota; class Actinomycetes; order Kitasatosporales; family Streptomycetaceae; genus Streptomyces; species Streptomyces sp. NPDC059003. The sequence goes on from NZ_JBHYJH010000085.1 coordinate 2,360, forward strand.
ACCAGGCGAGGCCGGAGCGGGCGATGGCCCAGCTGGCGCGGCCGAGGTCGCCCTTGGCGTCCTTGTTGGCGACGATACGCGGGTGCTCGGCGAGACGCACGATCGTTTCGGTGTTGATCGGTACGCCGCTGCGGCCCGGGATGTCGTACAGCATCACCGGCAGGTCCGTGGCGTCGGCGATCGCGGTGAAGTGCCGGAGCAGGCCCTCCTGCGGGGGCTTGTTGTAGTACGGCGTGACGGTCAGCAGGCCGTGCGCGCCGGCGTCCTGGGCGGCGCGGGCGAGCTCGATGCTGTGGCGGGTGTCGTTGGTGCCGACGCCCGCGACAACGTGGGCGCGGTCGCCGACCGCGTCGAGGACCGCCCGTACGAGCTCGTTTTTCTCCGCGTCGCTGGTGGTCGGGGACTCGCCGGTGGTGCCGTTGACGATCAGGCCGTCGTTGCCTGCGTCCACCAGGTGGGCGGCGAGCTGCTGCGCGCCGTCGAGGTCGAGTGCGCCGTCCGCCGTGAACGGCGTGACCATGGCGGTGAGGACCCGCCCGAAGGGGGTCTGCGGAGTGGAGGTCGGAGCCATGGGTAACACGCTACTCGCTGCTCAGCGCGGGGTCGCCCCTCGGGTGACGTGGGGCACCTGACACAGAGGGAGCCCGGCACTGCCTGCTCGGGGGTTCAAGCAGTGCCGGGTCCGTTTGATCAGGCTAGATGAACTTCTTGAAGTGCCGCAATACGGACACTTCACTCGGTTCGTCCGCGCGCTCGGTCAGGAGCGCGTCGGCCGGTGGGTCAGGGGGCCACGCGGCCGTTGGCGTTGAACGCCGCGTGCGTCAGCGGCATGAGGCCCGCCCAGTGCTGCTCCATCTTCTCGCCGACCATCTCGATCTCCCGCTGCGGGAAGGACGGCACCTTGGCGAGCTCGTGCTGCGTGCGCAGGCCGAGGAAGTGCATGAGGGAGCGGGCGTTGCACGTCGCGTACATCGAGGAGAAGAGGCCTACCGGAAGGACCGCGCGGGCCACTTCGCGGGCGACGCCGGCGGCGAGCATCTCCTGGTACGACTCGTACGCCTGGCGGTAGGAGTCCTCCATGACACGGCCCGTGAGCTCCTGCTGGGCCTGGGTGCCCTCCACGAAGACGTACTTGCCCGGGCGGCCCTCCTGGACCAGCTTGCGGGACTCGTCCGGGACGTAGAAGACGGGCTGGAGCTCCCTGTACCGGCCCGACTCCTCGTTGTACGACCAGCCCACGCGGTGGCGCATGAACTCGCGGAAGACGAAGATCGGGGCGCTGATGAAGAACGTCATCGAGTTGTGCTCGAAGGGGCTGCCGTGGCGGTCCCGCATCAGGTAGTTGATCAGGCCCTTGGAGCGCTCCGGGTCCTTCTTCAGCTCGTCCAGGGACTGCTCGCCCGCGGTCGAGACCCGCGCCGCCCACAGGACGTCCTGGTCGGTCGCGGCGTGCTTCACCAGCTCGACCGTGACATCGCTGCGGAAGCTGGGCTTGAGGTCTTCGGCTGGGGTCTCGCTCACTGGCGGGGTCCTTCCATGTGCATCTTCGGGCGCCGCCCACTCTAGGCCCCGCCACTGACAGCCACCGTCCTGCGGCCGTCCGACGCCCCGGCGCCCCTCTCATGACAATCTTCGGCGAATTTGCCGAAACTGGGCACCTTTTGGCCGTTTCGAGCGTCTGTCCTGTTGACAGCGTTCCGTTCGATAACCGTGAGGAGAAGCGCGCCCCATGTTCCGTCGGCGAGAGCCCGTTCCGTTCGCCTTCATCGCCGAAGCCGACAAGTTCCGCAGCAATGTCACTCCCCCGCCCCGTGAGCGCGCCACGGCCAGTCAGATCGTGGGCCGTACGCTCATCGGGCTCACCGTGGTGGCCGGTCTCGTGGGATCCCTGCTCTTCGGGATGCCCGCGATGTCGGCCGATCAGTCACCGGCCAAGACCCAGCAGTCCGAGGCGTCCGACGGCCGCTGACGGCCGCGCGCGACACGGACGGGCGCCGAGGTACCCCCTTGGCCCCCCAACGCTGGTAGCAGGGGACACGGCTCGATAGCCTCACCGGGCACAACCCGTGCGTGGAGTGAGTGAGGACCAGCCGTGCCCCTGCCCTTCTTGACCGCGGACCGCGCCTTCGACGACGCGGCGGCCGACGCCGCGCTCCCGTTCGACGACCGCGACCGCTGGCGGCGGCCCTACCGCCCCGGGCCCTGGCGCGTGGCGGCCGCCGCCGTGCTGCTGCTCCTCGCCTCGTACGTCCTCGTGGCCGCCGTGATCATCGCCTTCGCGGGCGCCCTGGCGGGTGCGGGGGTCTGCGCGGGGCTCGCCGTGCTCATCATCTGCGCCGCGATCCGGCTCCTCCGCGTGGGCACGTGGGTGAGCGCCCACGGACTGCGCCGCGTCGCCTTCTTCCGCACCCAGACCGTGCCGTGGGCCCGGGTCGCCTCGGTGCGCACGACCCAGCAGCCGGTGCGGTGGCTCGGCCTGCCGCGCACGGTCCAGGGGCAGGCCCTCGTTCTCGTACGGCACGACCGTCCCGCGGCGGAGCGGGCGGCGCTGCTCACGGACCGCGGGGCGGACTTCCTCGCCCGGCGCACCGCCTTCGACCGGGCCGCCGACTCCATCGAGGTATGGGCCGAGGAGTACGGCCGTACGGCCTAGGGCCTGCCCTCGTGCAGGGCGATGGCCCGCTGCATGGCCTTCCGCGCGCGGGGGGTGTCCCGGGCGTCGTGGTAGGCGACGGCGAGGCGGAACCAGCAGCGCCAGTCGTCCGGGGTGTCCTCCGTCTCGGCCTTGCGCCGGGCGAAGACCTCGTCGGCCGAGTCCCGGTCGATGCGGCCGCTGGGCGTGCGCTTCAACTCGTCGACGGGCAGGCCGCCTTCGGCTTCGAGGTCGGCGGCGAGCCGGTTGGCGCGCTGGACGAAGCGGGTGTTCTGCCACAGGAACCACAGGCCGATGACCGGCAGGATGAGCACCGCGACGCCGAAGGCGACGGTGAGCACGGTGCCGTGCTTTATCAGGAGCACGCCGCGGCTGCCGACCAGGACGAAATAGACGACCAGGACGGCAGCCGTGACGGCGTAGGTGATCTTTGCGCGCATGGGGTCAGCTCTCGGGTCAGCCGAGGTCGAGGAAGTTTTCCAGGCCGAAGGTGAGGCCCGGGGTCGTCACGACGCGGCGGGCGCCGAGGAGGATGCCCGGCATGAAGCTGCTGTGGTGCAGCGAGTCGTGCCGGACCGTGAGGGTCTCGCCCTCGCCGCCGAGCAGGACCTCCTGGTGGGCAAGGAGGCCGCGCAGCCGCACCGCGTGCACGGGCACGCCGTCGACGTTCGCGCCGCGGGCGCCGTCCAGGGCCGTCTCCGTGGCGTCCGGCTGCGGGGCGCTGCCGGCCTGCTCGCGGGCGGCGGCGATGAGCTGGGCGGTGCGCGTGGCGGTGCCGCTCGGGGCGTCCGCCTTGTTCGGGTGGTGCAGCTCGACGACCTCGACCGACTCGAAGTACGGCGCGGCGATCTGCGCGAACTTCATGGTGAGGACCGCGCCGATGGAGAAGTTCGGCGCGATGAGCACACCGGTCTCCGGGGACGCGTCGAGCCAGGTCCGCAGCTGGGCGAGGCGGTCATCGGTCCAGCCCGTCGTGCCGACGACGGCGTGGATGCCGTGCCGTACGCAGAAGTCGAGGTTGCCCATCACCGAGCCGGGGGTGGTCAGCTCGACCGCGACCTGGGCGCCGGTCTCCACCAGCGTCTCCAGCTTGTCGCCCCGGCTCAGCGCGGCGACCAGTTCCATGTCGTCGGCGGCTTCGACGGCCCGGACGGCCTCGGAGCCGATGCGGCCCTTGGCGCCGATGACCGCCACGCGCAGCTTGCTCATGTCCTTCATTCCTTACGGGAGTTGGGTCCCAGGGGGATCTACGCGACCGCTTCGTGCAGGCGCGCGGCCTGCTTGTCCTTCAGTGGGCCGATGGCCGAGAGCGACGGGCGGCGGCCCAGGACGTCGCGGGCGACCGCGCGCACCTCGTCGGGCGTGACCGCCGTTATCTTCGTGAGCAGGTCGTCGACCGACATCTGCTCGCCCCAGCACAGCTCGCTCTTGCCGATGCGGTTCATCAGCGCGCCGGTGTCCTCCAGGCCGAGGACGGTGGAGCCCGCGAGCTGGCCGATGGCGCGGCCGATCTCGTCGTCCGTGAGGCCGTGCTGCGCGACGTGGTCCAGTTCGTCGCGGCAGATCTTCAGGACGTCGTGCACCTGGCTCGGGCGGCAGCCCGCGTACACCCCGAAGAGGCCGGTGTCGGCGAAGCCCGACGTGTACGAGTACACGCTGTACGCCAGGCCGCGCTTCTCCCTGACCTCCTGGAAGAGGCGGGAGGACATGCCGCCGCCGAGGGCGGTGTTCAGGACGCCGAGGGCCCAGCGGCGCTCGTCGGTCCTGGCCAGGCCGGGCATGCCGAGGACGATGTGGGCCTGCTCCGTCTTGCGGTCGATGACCTCGACGCGGCCCGCGGTGGTGAGGCGGCGCGCACCGGCGCGCGGCGCGATGGGGGTCGCGTCGGTGCGCGTGAGGGCGCCCGCCTTCTCGAAGGCCGCGCGGACCTGGCGGACGACCTTCTGGTGGTCCACGTTGCCCGCGGCCGCGACCACCAGGTGGGTGGGGTCGTAGTGCTTCTTGTAGAAGCGGCGGATGCGGTCGGCCGTGAGGGCGTTGATCGTGTCGACGGTGCCGAGGACCGGGCGGCCGAGCGGGGTGTCGCCGAGCATCGTGTGCGCGAACAGGTCGTGCACGCAGTCGCCCGGGTCGTCCTCCGTCATCGCGATCTCTTCGAGGATGACGCCGCGCTCGGCGTCCACGTCCTGCTGCTCGATGAGCGAGCCGGTCAGCATGTCGCAGACGACGTCGATGGCGAGCGGCAGGTCCGTGTCGAGCACGCGCGCGTAGTAGCACGTGTACTCCTTGGCCGTGAACGCGTTCATCTCGCCGCCGACCGCGTCGATCGCGGAGGAGATGTCCAGGGCGCTGCGCTTCCTGGTGCCCTTGAAGAGCAGGTGCTCCAGGTAGTGGGTCGCGCCGTTCAGGGACGGCGTCTCGTCGCGGGAGCCGACGTGGGCCCAGATGCCGAAGGTGGCCGAGCGGACGGACGGCAGGGTCTCCGTGACGACGCGCAGGCCCCCGGGGAGGGTGGTCTTGCGGACCGTGCCGATGCCGTTCCGGCCCTTGATCAAGGTTTGGGTACGGGCGACGGCCCGCGCCTCCGAAGAGGTGCGGGCCGTCGCCTTGGAGCTACGGGACGTCACTTGGCGGCGTCGTCCTTCGCCTCGTCGGCCTTCTCGGCGCCGTCCTCGTCCTCGATCACGGGGATCAGGGAGAGCTTGCCGCGGGAGTCGATCTCGGCGATCTCGACCTGGACCTTCTGGCCCACGCCGAGGACGTCCTCGACGTTCTCCACGCGCTTGCCGCCGGCGAGCTTGCGGATCTGCGAGATGTGCAGCAGACCGTCCTTGCCCGGGAGCAGCGAGACGAACGCGCCGAAGGTGGTCGTCTTCACGACCGTGCCCAGGTAGCGCTCGCCGACCTCCGGCATGGTCGGGTTGGCGATGCCGTTGATCGTGGCGCGGGCGGCCTCGGCGGCCGGGCCGTCGGCGGCACCGATGTAGATGGTGCCGTCGTCCTCGATCGTGATGTCGGCGCCGGTGTCCTCCTGGATCTGGTTGATCATCTTGCCCTTCGGGCCGATGACCTCACCGATCTTGTCCACCGGGATCTTGACGGTGATGATCCGCGGGGCGTTCGGGGACATCTCGTCCGGAACGTCGATCGCTTCCATCATCACGTCGAGGATGTGCAGGCGGGCGTCGCGGGCCTGCTTGAGGGCCGCGGCCAGGACGGAGGCGGGGATGCCGTCCAGCTTGGTGTCGAGCTGGAGGGCGGTCACGAACTCCTTGGTGCCGGCGACCTTGAAGTCCATGTCGCCGAAGGCGTCCTCCGCACCGAGGATGTCGGTGAGGGTGACGTAGTGCGTCTCGCCGTCGATCTCCTGGGAGATCAGGCCCATGGCGATGCCGGCGACCGGGGCCTTCAGGGGCACACCGGCGTTCAGCAGCGACATGGTGGAGGCGCAGACGGAGCCCATGGACGTCGAGCCGTTGGAGCCGAGGGCCTCGGACACCTGACGGATCGCGTACGGGAACTCCTCGCGCGTCGGCAGGACCGGGACGAGGGCGCGCTCGGCGAGGGCGCCGTGGCCGATCTCGCGGCGCTTCGGGGAGCCGACGCGGCCGGTCTCGCCGGTGGAGTACGGCGGGAAGTTGTAGTTGTGCATGTAGCGCTTGCGCGTCACCGGGGACAGCGTGTCGAGCTGCTGCTCCATGCGGAGCATGTTCAGCGTGGTGACGCCCAGGATCTGGGTCTCGCCGCGCTCGAACAGGGCGGAGCCGTGCACGCGCGGGATGGCCTCGACCTCGGCGGCGAGCGTACGGATGTCCGTGACGCCGCGGCCGTCGATGCGCTTCTTCTCCTTGATGACGCGCTCACGGACCAGAGCCTTGGTCAGCGAGCGGTACGCGGCGGAGATCTCCTTCTCGCGGCCCTCGAACTCCGGGAGGAGCTTCTCGCCGGCCAGGACCTTGACGCGGTCCAGCTCGGTCTCGCGCTCCTGCTTGCCCGCGATGGTCAGCGCCTGGGCCAGCTCCGGCTTGACGGCGGCCGTGAGGGCCTCCAGGACGTCGTCCTCGTAGTCGAGGAAGATCGGGAACTCGCCGACCGGCTTGGCGGCCTTGGCGGCGAGGTCGGCCTGGGCCTTGCACAGGACCTTGATGAAGGGCTTCGCGGCCTCAAGACCGGCGGCGACGACCTCCTCGGTCGGCGCCTCGGCGCCGCCCTTGACGAGCTCGATGGTCTTCTCGGTGGCCTCGGCCTCGACCATCATGATCGCGACGTCGCCGTCCTCCAGGACGCGACCGGCGACGACCATGTCGAAGACGGCGTCCTCGAGCTCGGTGTGCGTCGGGAAGGCGACCCACTGGCCCTTGATGAGGGCCACGCGGGTGCCGCCGATCGGGCCCGAGAAGGGCAGGCCGGCCAGCTGCGTGGAGCAGGAGGCGGCGTTGATCGCGACCACGTCGTACAGGTGGTCGGGGTTGAGCGCCATGATCGTCTCGACGACCTGGATCTCGTTGCGCAGGCCCTTCTTGAAGGACGGGCGCAGCGGGCGGTCGATCAGGCGGCAGGTGAGGATGGCGTCCTCGGAGGGGCGGCCCTCACGGCGGAAGAAGGAGCCGGGGATCTTGCCGGCCGCGTACATCCGCTCCTCGACGTCGACCGTCAGGGGGAAGAAGTCGAGCTGGTCCTTGGGCTTCTTGGACGCGGTGGTGGCCGAGAGGACCATCGTGTCGTCGTCCAGGTACGCCACGGCGGAGCCGGCGGCCTGCTTGGCCAGGCGGCCCGTCTCGAAGCGGATGGTGCGGGTGCCGAACGTGCCGTTGTCGATCACGGCCTCGGCGTAGTGGGTCTCGTTCTCCACTAGCGGTTTCTCCGTTACATGTCGTCTTTTCACCCCTGGGCCCGTGTGGCCCGGGGTCCGCCCCTGCCCGTGTGGCGTCGGAGCGGTGCGGAGAAGCGCGCCTTGGGTGCGGGCCGGTCTTCGATCGAAGCCCCCGGGACTCGTACTCGCGTATCCCGGAGACCACTACCGAGGACCGGCGGCGGCTGGGTGCGCCTCTCCGTTATGCGGTTGTGCCGCTTTGTGCGGTTGTGCCGCTCATTGCTGCGGCTGTGCCGCTCACGCGGCTGTGTCGGACGTCACCAGACTACAAAGCACCGGTGACACCGCGCACGTACAGCAAAGGGAGCGGCCCCCTTCGAGTGCTTCGAGTGGGAACCGCTCCCTTCACGGCGTCTTACTTGGCGCCCGCCGCACCGCGGCGGATGCCGAGGCGGTCGACCAGGGCGCGGAAGCGCTGGATGTCCTTCTTGGCCAGGTACTGCAGCAGGCGGCGGCGCTGGCCGACGAGGATCAGCAGACCACGGCGGGAGTGGTGGTCGTGCTTGTGCGTCTTCAGGTGCTCGGTCAGGTCCGAGATGCGGCGCGACAGGAGCGCCACCTGGACCTCGGGGGAGCCGGTGTCGCCCTCCTTCTGGCCGAACTCGGACATGATCTGCTTCTTCGTGGCGGCGTCGAGCGACACGCGTACTCCTTGTGATGTCTTCGGTGCCTTCGAGTGCCCCTGGTCTTCTTCTCAGGGGGGCTTACGGGACTCGACAGGCCGGGTCCACCCTGATGGGTGGTGGGGTCACCTCTGACGAGGTGCGTCCGCAGGGGCGCGGTCCTCGGGCCGGGGGCCTGGGGGTGCGCAGACAAGCGGGCAGTACACACAGTACCAGGGTGGGTGCGCGCGGATTGCGGGCCGGGCCAGGTGGGCGTCACTCACGGTCGGCCCGTCGTCGCCCGCGGTCAGCTCGTCATCGCTCGTGCTGACGCGTACACATCGAAGACCGCGAGGGCGAGCGGCACCAGGGTGAGCAGGACGAAGACCTCCGCGATCTCCAGGAAGCGGCCCCAGAAGGGGGTCACGGCGCTGCGCGCGGTGATCAGGCCGATGGCCGTGGTCAGCGCCGCGGCGGCCGCGATGGCGGCGACGAGCCAGATGGTGCGCAGGTCGAGCGCCGCGGTGTCGCCGTGCAGGGCGTCCCGCATCAGGGCGTCCGGAGGGTTCAGGCACAGCCCCGCGCCGAGCAGGACCAGGCACGCGAGGCCCGCCGCCAGGGCGGCCGCGACCTGGGCGGTGTAGCGGAAGAGCTGGGCCCGCATCAGCATCGCGACGCCGGTGGCGAGGGCGAGGAGCTGGCCCCACACGTCGCCGGAGAAGCCGAGGACCGCCGCGGCGCCGACGGAGAGGAGGGCGCAGCCGCCGACGAGGCCGATGAGCAGCTCGTGGCCGCGCCGGGCCTGGGCCGCGACGCGTTCGGCGTCGACCGGGTCCTGGGGTGCCGGGTCGGGGTCGGGGTCGTAGGTGCGGCGCGAGGCGTGCGGCGGTTCGTAGCCGATGGGCAGCCGGGCGAAGCGCATCGAGAGGCCCGGCAGGAAGGCGAGCGCGCCGACGGCGAGCGGGGCGCAGAGCGCGGCCGTCTCGGCGGGCGTCAGGTCGCTGACGCTCGCCGCGAAGGTGGCGAGGAGGCCGACGGCGGCGGCGAAGGCGCACGCCACGAAGGGGCCGTCCGCGCGCGGCGACACCAGGACGAGGACCACCGAAGCGATCAGTACGGCCGCGCAGGCGAGCAGGAACTGGAGCTTGCCGATCCCCTGCCCGTCGGTCAGCGGCAGCAGCCCCGAGCCCGCCACCGCCACGTTCGGCAGCGCGCCGATGCCGAGCCCGACAGCGGCGGCCCGGTCGTCGTAGATCCGCGCCCGCACGGCGGCGAAGGTGAGCAGGAGCAGGCCCGCGACGGCGGCGAGGATGCCGGGGAGGCTGTGCATGTCGTGCCGGGGCCCCGCGGTCCAGGTCACGAAGGCGAGGAGGAACGGCAGGACCGCGCCGCCGGTCAGGCCCGCGAGCCGCGTCAGCTCGCCGCTCCACAGCGCCCGGTCGCGGGTCACCGCGGAGGCGATGGCGTCGGACACGTCGTCGAAGACGGCGGGCGGCAGCGACGCGGAGAAGGGGCGCAGGGTGAGGAGCTCGCCGTCGAGGATGTTCTGGGCGGCGAAGGAGCGGGCGCTGTCGAGGACCGCGCCGTCGCGGCGTACGAGGTGGTAGCCGACCGGGGCGCCTTCGGCGGGGCGCTGCCGTGACAGGCGCAGGATCTCCGGGTAGAGGTCGGCGACGGGGACGTCGTCGGGCAGCGCCACGTCGATCCGGCTGTCGGGGGCGACGATGGTGACGCGGCAGAAGCCGAGCCCCTCCCCCGGCCTGACCGTCGTCGTGGCAGGGCCGCCGGCCGCCGGGTCCGGCCTGCCGGACGCCCGCCCCGCTGAGCCGGACGCCCGCCCCGGCCCGCCGGCCCCGGCGGCAGCCGCAGATGCTGTCACGCTCACCCGCTGTTCCCCCTTGCCATCGGCCCGCGCCCGCCGGCCGTCCACCCAGCGGCTCTCCGTGGCCGAAACCCGAACATGACCGTTCCCGAGGCCGCCGGAACGGCCTGATTTCTTCGCTGAGTTCGCAAGTGCTCACGCGAACCAGTGGAACACTATCGCTCCACGGCCTGACCGGGCTCAGTAGGATCACGACTCGGCCGACATTCGCCCGCGCAAGGGCGCAAGGGACACTTCCGCACTCCGGCAAGGGAATTGGTGGGCAGTGAGCCACATCATCGTCAAGCGACAGGCACGGGCGCTGCCGTCCGCGGTGCCCACCGACGAGGTGGTGCTGCAACCCCCTCCTGAGCTGCCGCGCGGGGAACAGGAGGGCGCGCTCCTGCAGTTGCTGCCGATGCTGGGCATGGGCGGCTCCGTGGTGTTCTTCTTCATGCCGACGGCGCATCCGTTCATGCGGATCATGGGCATGGTGATGATCGCGTCGACCGTGGCGATGGCGGTGGCGATGCTCATCCGTCACCGGCGCGGGACCCAGGGTCAGTTGGCCGATATGCGCCGGGACTATCTTCGATATCTGTCGCAAACACGACGTACCGTCATCGCGGCGGCGCGGGCGCAGCGGGACGCCCAGTACTACCTCCACCCTTCGCCCGAGCAGCTGTGGGCGCTGGTGGCCGAGGGCAGCCGGGTGTGGGAACGGCGGGCGGGCGACGAGGACTTCGGGCAGGTGCGGGTGGGGCTCGGGCCGCAGGCGCTCGCGACCCCGCTGCGCGCGCCGGAGACCGCTCCGGTCGACGACCTGGAGCCGCTGACGGCCGGGGCGATGCAACGCTTCCTCGCCGCGCACGCCACGGTCGACGACCTGCCGATGGCGGTGTCGCTGCGGGCCTTCTACCACCTGACGCTCAGCGGCGAGCCGGAGTCGGTCCGCGCCACGGCCCGCGCCCTCACGGCCTCGCTCGCCTCCCTGCACTCCCCGCAGGACCTGGTCGTCGCCGTCGCGGCGGGACGGGACGCGGCCGACCAGTGGGAGTGGGCGAAGTGGCTGCCGCACTGCCAGGCGGCGGGCGCCGCGGACGGCGCGGGCTCACGACGGCTGATCAGCACCGATCCGCAGGAGCTCGAGGAGCTGCTCGCCGCCCGGCTCTCCGGCCGCCCGCGCTTCCACCCCTCCGGCACGCCGGTGCCCGACGAGCCGCACATCGTGGTCGTCCTCGACGGCGTCTCGCTCTCGCCGGACTCCGCGCTCGCCACGGCGGAGGGGCTGCAGGGCGTCACGGTCGTCGAGGTCGTGCCGGGCGAGCCGACCGGCGCGCGCGGTGACCTGTCCGTCGTCGTACAGCCGAAGTCCCTGCGCATGGAGTCCGGGCACGGCCTGGTGTACGAGGGCACTCCCGACCCGCTGTCGTACGAGGCCGCCGAGGCCCTCGCCCGGCAGCTGGCCCCGCTGCGCGTCGCGTCGGGCGGTGACGACGACCAGCCGCTGCTCGCCAACCTGGACTTCACCGACCTGCTGGGCCTCGGCGACGCGGCGTCGGTGGACACCGACCGGACCTGGCGGCCCCGCTCCCTGGCCGAGCGCCTGCGCGTCCCGATCGGCCTCGGCGAGGACGGCCGCCCCGTGATGCTCGACCTGAAGGAGGCGGCCCAGGAAGGCATGGGGCCGCACGGCCTGTGCGTGGGCGCGACCGGCTCCGGCAAGTCGGAGCTGCTGCGCACCCTGGTGCTCGGCCTGGCCGTGACCCACTCGTCGGAGACCCTGAACTTCGTCCTCGCCGACTTCAAGGGCGGCGCGACCTTCGCGGGGATGGCGCAGATGCCGCACGTCGCCGCCATGATCACCAACCTCGCGGACGACCTGGCCCTGGTGGACCGCATGGGCGACTCCATCCGCAGCGAGCTGAACCGGCGCCAGGAGCTGCTGCGGGACGCCGGCAACTACGCGAACATCCACGACTACGAGAAGGCGCGGGCCGCGGGCGCGCCCCTGCAGCCGATCCCGTCGCTCGTCCTCGTCATCGACGAGTTCAGCGAACTGCTGACCGCCAAGCCGGACTTCATCGAGATGTTCGTGCAGATCGGCCGCATCGGCCGCTCGCTCGGCGTGCATCTGCTGCTCGCGTCGCAGCGCCTGGAGGAGGGGCGCCTGCGCGGCCTGGAGACGTATCTCTCGTACCGCGTGGGCCTGCGCACGTTCTCCGCGGCGGAGTCCCGCGCGGCGCTCGGCGTGCCCGACGCCTACCACCTGCCGAACGTCCCCGGCTCCGGCTACCTCAAGTTCGGCACGGACGAGATGGTGCGCTTCAAGGCCGCGTACGTGTCCGGTGCCTACCGCTCCGGTGCGGCGCGCAGTGCCGCGCTCGGCGGGCCGCTGCCGGTGGACCGGCGTCCGGTGCTCTTCACGGCGGCGGAGGTGCCGGTGCGCTACGCGCCGCCCACGGTTCCGGAGCCGCGGGCCGCCGCGGATCCCGACGAGGTGGACGACGCCCTGGCCGACACCGTGCTCGATGTGATCGTGCGCCGCATCGAGGCCCGCGGGCCCGCGGCGCACCAGGTGTGGCTGCCCCCGCTGGACAGCCCGCCGTCGCTGGACGCCCTGCTTCCGGGGCTCGCGCCGGTGCCGGACCGCGGTCTGACGCAGCCGGGCTACGAGGGCGCGGGCCGCCTCGTCGTGCCGCTCGGCCTGGTCGACAAGCCCTACGAGCAGCGCCGTGACCCGCTCCGGTGCGACTTCGCGGGCGCGGCGGGCCACATGCAGGTCCTGGGCGGACCGCAGTCCGGCAAGTCGACGCTGCTCCGCTCCCTCATCGCGTCGTTCGCGCTCACCCACACGCCCCACGAAGTGCAGTTCTACGGACTGGACTTCGGCGGTGGCGGCATGTCGGCCGTGGCCGGGCTCCCCCACGTCGGCGGCGTCGCGTCCCGCCTGGATCCGGAGCGGGTGCGGCGCACGGTCGCCGAGGTGTACGGGGTCATGGCGCGGCGCGAGGAGTACTTCCGTACGGCGGGCGTCGCGTCGATCGCCGACTTCCGGGCGCGGCGGGCGCGCGGCGAGATCGCGGTGGCGGACCAGCCGTGGGGGGACGTCTTCCTCGTCATCGACGGGTGGGGCAACTTCAAGTCCGAGTACGAGGCCTTGGAGGAGTACGTCCTCGACATCGCGGCCCGTGGCCTCGGCTACGGCATCCATCTGGTCCTCAGCGCGTCGCGGTCGATGGAGGTCCGCGCCAACCTCAAGGACCACCTGGGCAACCGTCTGGAGCTGCGGCTCGGCGACACGATGGACTCCGAGTTCGACCGCAAGGTGGCCGCCAACGTGCCCGCGGGCGTGCCCGGCCGCGGCCAGTCCCCGCAGAAGCAGCACTTCATGGCGGCCGTGCCGCGCCTCGACGGCGTCCCGTCGGACACGGACCTCGCGGGCGCGACGGCCGCGCTCGCCGCCGAGGTCTCCCGCCACTGGACGCTGCCGGGCGCGCCGCAGGTCCGGCTGCTCCCCCGCGAGCTCCCCGCCGGACAGCTGCCCCCGGGCCGGGCCTTCCCCGAGCGCGGGGTGGCCTTCGCCCTCGACGAGAACAATCTGGAACCCGTCTTCGTCGACTTCGAACAGGACCCGTTCTTCCTGGTCTTCGGCGAGAGCGAGGCGGGCAAGTCCAATCTGCTGCGGCTCCTGATCCACCGCCTGGCGGAGCGCTACAGCGGCGAAAGCTGCAAGCTCTTCGTGGTGGACAACCGCCGCTCGCTCCTGGACGTCACCCCGGCCTCGCACCTGGCGGAGTACGTGCCGATGTCCAACGCCATGGACCACCACGTCGACGCCCTGGCCGACCTGATGCGGCGCCGCACGCCCACGGCCGACGTCACCGCGCAGCAGCTGCGGGACCGCACCTGGTGGTCGGGCCCGACGGTGTACGTGATCGTGGACGACTACGACCTCGTGTCCACGTCGAGCGGCAACCCGCTCGGCAAGCTCGCCGAACTGCTTCCCTTCGCCCGGGACGTGGGCGTCCGCTTCATCATCGCGCGCTCGACCGCGGGGGCGGGGCGGGCGGCGTACGAGCCCTTCATGCAGCGCATGCTGGAGCTCGGCGCGCAGGGCATCGTCATGGCGGGCGACCCGAACGAGGGCGAGGTCCTCGGCGGGGTGCGGCCGCGGCCGATGCCGCCCGGGCGGGGCGTCTTCGTCTCGCGCAAGCGCGGGAAGCCGTTGGTGCAGACGGGGTTGGTGGTGGAGCGGCACTGAGTCACAGCGTGCGAAGTAGGGTGTGCGCACAGTTCATCCGTAGGTTGGGAAGGGGCCGCTTCACCATGGCCGAGGCACAGGAAAACGAGCAGGGCCAGGAGTCGGAGCAGGACGTCAAGGCGCGCAAGGAGCGGGAGAAGAACGAGCTGTACGCGCTCGACATCTCGGGCGTCGAGTGGCACAGCGCGCCGGGCACCGAGGCGCACGAGGAGCGCGTCGAGATCGCGTACCTGCCGGAGGGCGCCGTGGCCATGCGGTCGTCCCTCGAACCCGACACCGTGCTGCGCTACACCGCGGCGGAGTGGCGGGCGTTCGTGCTCGGCGCGCGGGACGGGGAGTTCGACCTGGAGCCTTCGCCGCGCAATGGCGGGGCGCCGACGGAGTAGGCCCGGCACAGGCCGGTCCGGGAGGGGGAATCCGCGCATGGGTGGTGACGGGCATGGGTGGTGACGAGGAGGACATACCGAGGGGGCCGGTGCGGCGGTCGCGGCTCGCGGATCTGGCGGACCTGACGGTTCCGTCGGTGCCGCGGTCCGCGCCGCCGCTTTCTCGTTCTCCGCTGACGCCGTCCGCGCCAACACCGGCCGCCCCCGAGCCCTCCGGTGTCGATGTCGCCCGCCGACGCCGGGAGTTCGCCGCGCTGCTCGGTGAGTTCCGGCGTACGGCGGTGCTGCTTCCGCTGGGTGCCGACGCGTGCCCGCTGGTGTCGGACTTCAACGGCGTGCGGTGGCTGTACGCGTTCTCCGACGAGGCGGCTCTGGCCCGCTTCGCGCGTGCTCGGGGCGCGGCGGATCGCGCCTGGGACTACCAACGCGTCCTGGGCGCACGGCTGTTGGACGCGGTGGTGCCGGCCGCGGGCGTGCCGTGCGGGGTGGCGCTCGACGTGGGCAGCGAGGGGCACGAGGTGCTGTTCCCGCCGGTCCTGGGGATCGTCCCGGAGGCGGTGGCGGTGGACGCGAACGGGGAGGAACCGCGGTGACCGAGGGACTGCCGGACTTACAGACGGGTGGCCTCGACCAGATCGCCCGGGGCATCACGCTGGCCCTGGACGAGCTCGGCGAACTCGGCATGGTGGGCGTGGCCGGCGCCGGGCGCGGCTTCGGGGACATCGAGCTGACGGGCCTGGAGCTGGGGCACGGCGGCCTGACGTCCGTGTTCAAGACGTTCTGCGAGCGCTGGGAGTGGGGGGTGCGGTCCCTCGTCAACGAGGGGAACGCCTTCGCCAAAGGAGTGGGGCTCTCCGCGGGGACGTTCTACGAGACGGACAAGTACGTCGAGGGCTCCCTGAAGATCTTTGTGAACGCGGCGAACAGCGGGGGCAACCCCTACGCCAGTGAGGACGAGATCACGCGCAAGAGCTGGGGCGAGCTGATCGGGCAGAGACCGTTCACCGACTCCGACTACAGCCCCGAGTCCTTCGAGAAGGCCAAGGACAACATCGCCAAGGCCTGGAAGGACGTGGACTGATGGGCATCGGCGACAGCATCGGCGACGCCTTCGGCAAGGGCGTCGACATCGCCAAGGACGGCCTGGGCGACGCGAAGGACGCCGTGGGCGACGTCGTCAACGAGGGCCTGGGAGAGGTGGAGGACGGCTGGGACGTCGCCAAGAAGTACGCGGGCGAGGGCATCGAGTGGGGCGGACACCGGCTCGGGGACGGCCTCGACCACGTCGGCGCGGACGGCGCCGCGGACGCGGTCGAGGACTACACGGACGGCCTCGCCTCCAAGCTCGGCGCGGACGTCGACGAACAGCAGCTCGGCGAGACCGAGGAAGCCAATGAGCTGGTGCACGGCAACCCGGGCGCGATCCGCGCGAGCGCCGGGCACCTCAAGGACTTCGCCAAGGCCTTCGACAAGGTCGGCGGCGGCATGCGCAGCCTGGACTCGTCGCACTGGCGGGGCGAGGCGGCGCGCACCTTCCGGGAGAAGTTCGCCGTGCACCCCGCCAAGTGGCTGCACGCGGCGGACGCCTGCGAAGAGGCGGGGCAGGCCCTTTCGACGTACGCGGACACGGTCAAGTGGGCCCAGGGGCAGGCGAAGGACGCCGTCGACCTCTACAAGAAGGGCAAGCAGAGCTCCGACAGGGCGGTGGAGGCGTACAACAAGCGCGTCCACGCGTACAACGCGGCGATCATGCTGGACAAGGACCCCGGCCCGCGCCCGGAGGCCTTCGAGGACCCGGGCACGGCCGACATGGAGCGCGCCCAGGAGATCCTCGCCGAGGCGCGTCGCCAGCGCGACGAGGCGGGCCGGGTCGCCGCGGCCGTCGTCAGGGCGGCGCTCACGCACGCACCGGCCGAGCCGCCGCCCCTGGCGCGCATCAAGTCCCATGTGGTCGACGGCATCAAAGTGGCGGACACCGAGCTCACCCACGTCGGCGGCGGCATCGTGAAGGGCACGGCAGGGCTGGTCAACTTCGCGCGCGGCCTGAACCCGATGGACCCGTACAACATCACGCACCCCGCCGAGTACGCGCAGAACGTGCACATGACCCTTGCGGGCCTCGCCTCCACGATCGCGCACCGGACCAGGCCGCGAAGAACGCCTACGACAGCTTCAAGAAGGACCCGTCCGAGTTCGTGGGCCGGATGGTGCCGGAGCTGATCGGGACCAAGGGGTCGGGCCTCGCGCGGGGCGGCGTCCGGGCGGGTGCGGGCCGCGGGCTGCGGGAGGCGGCGGAGTCGGGCGGGCGGCGCGGTGCGCGGGATCACGTCGGCGGCGGCTCCGATCGGCACGGGCGGCCCGACGAGTCCCGCGTGAGCACGGGCACGGACCCGATCGACCTCGCGACCGGCCGGATGTATCTGCCGCAGACCGATGTCACGCTGCCGGGCGCGCTCCCCCTGGTCTTCAAGCGGCGGGTCGAATCGGGCTACGCGCTGGGCCGCTGGTTCGGCCCGTCCTGGTCGTCCACGGTCGACCAGCGCCTGGAGATCGACTCCGAGGGCGTCGTCTTCGTCACCGAGGACGGCCTGCTGCTCGCCTACCCGCACCCGGCGCCGGGCCTGCCGACGCTGCCGGGCCACGGTCCGCGCTGGCCGCTCGACCGCGAGGACGGCGGCTACACGATCACCGATCCGGCGACGTCACGCGTGTGGCACTTCGCCGATCGCGGGGACGGGCTTGCCGTCCTCGAACAGATCGACGACCGCAACGGCAACTGGATCACTTTCGCGTACGACGCCGAGGGCGCGCCGCTGTCCGTCGAGCACAGCGGCGGCTACCAGGTCCGGCTCACCACCGACGGCGGCCGTGTCACCGCCCTGCACCTGGCCGGCGCGGCCCCGGACGGCACGGATCAGGAGCTGCTGCGCTACGGCTACACCGACGGGCATCTGACGGAGGTCACCAACTCCTCGGGCCTGCCGCTCCGCTTCACGTACGACGAGGCGGGCCGGGTCACGTCCTGGACGGACACCAACGGGCGCGGGTACACGTACGCGTACGACGACCAGGACCGGTGCGTGGCCGAGGGCGGCTCCGAGGGCCACCTGGCGCTGCGCCTCACGTACGAGGCGACGGATCCGGCCACGGGCCTGCGCGCGACGACGACGGTGACCGGCGCGGGCCACACCCGTCGCTTCCTGGTCAACGAGGCCTTGCAGGTCGTCGCCGACGTCGACCCGCTCGGCGCGGTCACCCGCTACGAACGCGACCGCCACCACCGCCTCCTGTCCCGCACGGATCCACTGGGCCGCACGACGTCGTACCGCTACGACGCGGCGGGCAACCTCCTGGCTGTCGTGCGGCCCGACGGCCGCGAGGCGACGGCGGAGTACGACGATCTCGGCCTGCCGACCCGGGTGGTGACCCCGGACGGCCAGGTCTGGCGGCAGACGTACGACGCGCGCGGCAACCGCACGTCGACGACCACCCCGGCGGGCCGGACTACCTCGTACACGTACGACGACGCGGGCCGCCCCACGTCCGTGACCGATCCCCTGGGGCACACGACGACGGTCCGGTGCGACCGGGCCGGGCTCCCGGTGGAGACCGTCGACCCGCTCGGCGCGGTGACCCGCTACGCGCGGGACGCCTTCGGCAGGCCGGTGGCGATCACGGACGCGCTCGGCGCCACGACGCGCCTGGAGTGGACGGTGGAGGGGCGGCTCGCCCGCCGCGTGGCCCCGGACGGGACGGCCGAGTCCTGGACGTACGACGGCGAGGGCAACTGCACGGCGTACGCGGACGCGACGGGGGCCGTGTCCACGTACGAGTACACCCACTTCGACCTCCTGTCGGCCCGCACGGGCCCGGACGGTGTGCGCTACTCCTTCACGCACGACAGCGAACTCCGGCTCACCGAGGTCACCAACCCGCAGGGCCTGACGTGGTCGTACGCGTACGACCCCGCGGGCCGCCTGGTGTCGGAGACGGACTTCGACGACCGGACGCTGACGTACGCCCACGACGCGGCGGGCCGCCTGCGCTCGCGCACGAACGCGCTCGGCCAGTCCGTGACCTTCGAGCGCAACGCCCTCGGCCAGGTCACGCGCAAGGAGGTGGACGGCCGGGTCACGACCTTCGCGTACGACCTGACGGACCAGCTGGCCCAGGCCACGGGCCCCGACGGCACGACGCTCGTCCTGCTCCGCGACCGCTGGGGCAGGCTCCGGTCGGAGTCGGTCGACGGCCGTGCGGTCACGTACGCGTACGACGAGCTGGGGCGCCGGGTCGGCCGTACGACCCCCTCCGGGGCGGCGAGCACGTGGACGTACGACGCGGCGGGCCGGCGCACGCAGCTGATCACGTCGGGCCGCACCGTGGACTTCACGTACGACGCGGCAGGGCACGAGCTGACCCGCTCCCTGGGCCCCCTCACCTTCGCGCACACCTTCGACGAGCTCGGCCGCCTCACCACCCAGTCGATCACGGCGGCCGACGGGTGGCCGCCGGTCCAGCACCGCGCCTACTCCTACCGCGCGGACGGCCACCTGGTCGGCGTCGACGACCGGCTGAACGGCGCCCGGCGCTTCGACCTGGACGCGGCGGGGCGCGTCACGGCGGTGCACGCCGCGCACTGGACGGAGACCTACGCGTACGACGAGGCGGGCAACCAGACGGAGGCGTCCTGGCCCGCGTCGCACCCCGGTCGGGAGGCGACCGGCGCCCGCGCCTACACCGGCACGACGATCACCCGCGCCGGAACCGTCCGCTACGAGCACGACGCGCTCGGCCGGATCACCCTCCGCCAGAAGCCCCGCCTGTCCCGGAAGCCGGACACCTGGCGGTACACGTGGGACGCGGAGGACCGCCTGACGTCGACGACCACCCCTGACGGGACGGTCTGGCGCTACACGTACGACCCTCTGGGCCGCCGCACGTCCAAGTCACGGATGTCGGCGGACGGTTCTGCCGTCGTCGAGCGGGTCGACTTCGCGTGGGACGGGACGACGCTGTGCGAACAGACCACGGTGAGCGTGGACTTGCCGAAGGCGGTCACGCTGACATGGGACCACGAGGGGCTGCGCCCCCTCGCCCAGACAGAACGCATCGCCCCGCCCGACCCCGCCTCCGCTCCCGAGGAGGAGATCGACACCCGCTTCTTCGCCATCGTCACGGACCTGGTGGGCACACCGAGCGAACTCGTCGACGAGCGCGGCGAGATCGCCTGGCGCATGCGGAGCACGGCGTGGGGGACGACGGCTTGGGAGACGGGCAGCACGACGTATACGCCGCTGCGTTTTCCGGGACAGTATTTCGACCCGGAGACGGGGCTGCATTACAACTACTTTCGGCATTACGATCCTGAGACGGCGCGCTACCTCGCCGTGGACCCGCTGGGACTTGCCCCAGCCCCCAACCCCGCCACTTACGTCCACAATCCGCACACGGGGACCGATGCGCTCGGCCTGGCACCTGACTACCCGAAGGGAGAGCATGGGAATCCCTTCGAGCATCGGAAGGAAGCAGAGCAGTCGGCATTTGACCTGGCTGGCGTACCGTACGGCGCCAAACCTGATGCGGAGTGGATTGTCACCGACGTGAAGCACCTCGCCCACACACCCGGTTACTTCTACTCCGACAACCCGGCACACCTTGGACGCTTCCGGCAGTTCGAGACCCCGGACGGCTCACGCGTTATCGTCGAGCACACCTTCGACAAAGCAGGCCCACACTTCCACGCCGGGAAACCAAAATTTGACGATTCCAGGGCAGGTGTCAACTTCGGCTGGGATAATTCCCCTGGCGATTTCTACCGCTACACCGACTCCTGGGAGCGCTACGCCAAGATGAATAAGCCAGGCGGAGATCACCATTTCTTCTACAAGCACGGCTGGGGATCATGAACGAAGCACACAACGGCGATTCCGGTAAACCAGACCGGAAATCCATCATTTCCTCTTGCGGCCTGGAGGTGCGCGGAAAGGAGGAAAGTGCCTCACTACCTCCGCCGAACAAGGCCGTGCTCGCCGCCACAGGAGGAAATGTCCGCCCAGCGGCCACCATTGCAATGAACGACAGCCGCGCCCTGGACCGACTCGACGATGCGTGGCAACGCTATGCCCCGGAACTCATTCACTGGCCAGAGCGAGATTTCCTGCTCATACTCGCGGGCCCGGGGAGTCTCAGCGAGGGGTGGTTCCGGGTCCATGATCCGGTAGGCGCCAAGCTCCCCTCACGAATTTCCGCCGCCACTGGGCATCCCGATGCCCTGATGCTGTCCCTCGACGGCAGGCAGTTCTGCGCCATCACCACTGAGGACGACGAATACTGGCTGATCACTCACACTTTCTCAAGATGAGGTCAACCGCCACAGCGTCGCCACAGGGTCCGCCGGATTGAGCGAAAGAGACTACGACTTGCGCGCCAACGGGTTCGGATCACTGATACACGGTGCGCCGCTCTCGCCAGGTACCGGGCCCTGATACCGCCCCGAGGAACTCTCGGCTCAACGGCGTTCTCCCCAGCACATCGGGGTGGGCATCTCCCGCGCATGCCCACCCCGACGCTTCGTTCCGGTCCAGCCTCACTGGAAGTAGCTGGCCCCCTTCAGGTCGCCACCCCGGTAGTCACCGCCCGCCTGGCCGACCTTCTGGCCGATCTGCATGAGGGCCGTGTGGATGGCCTTGGCGTGGTTGTCCCATTCCTTCTGCTTCAGGGTGTAGGCCTGGTACGCGTCGCCCTCCCACCCTTCGGCGACCTTGGCCACGGCCCGCTTGATGTCGGCGAGGTCGGACTCCAATTGCTTCGCCTGAATGCCGAGTTCGGTGGTGATGGCGTCAAGGCCACCGTATTTGACCGCGAGTTCGTCGAAGTTCACACGTGCCATGTCTGCTCCTAGTGGTTTCGGCCGGGCCGCGACGGCCCGAGAACAGCTCGCCTCAGTAACTGCCGCAGTACCCGCCTCAGTAGCTGCTGATGGCCGAGTGCTGTCCGCCGTACTGCACGTCAATGCTGTTCATGGTCGCGCGGACCTCGTCCTCGAGCCTGTCCTTGTCCTTGCGGTTGGCGTTGATGCCTTCCAGGAAGTCCACGAGGATGCGGCCGATCGCCTGCATGCGCTGGTTGATCTCCGTCTGCTTCGCGTCGAAGGCGTGCGCACCGATGCCACGCCAGTTGGCCTCCATCGTGTCGAGCGTGCCCTGCAGGCGCCTGAGCTGCCTCTGCACCGAGTCGTACTTGTCGACGATCTCCTTCTCGAGGAGCGCGACTTCCTGATCGTTTAGCTTCCGGCCATCGGCCATGAGCGGGCTCTCCTTACGTGATCTTTCGGGTTGTCATTGGGATGCGCCGTGTCATGCGTGACGCCGACTCCGCACGAGGGCGAAGGCTCCGCCCCCGATGACGACGACGGCGGCGACAGCGCCGGCGACGATCCACAACTGGTTGCTTTCGTCATCGGACTTCGAGCTCGCCACGGATGCCGCCGGCTTGCTGTCGGCCGCGTCCTTCGGAGGATTCGACGCGGGCGCCGAAGACTCCTTGGACGGCGCGGAGGACGAACCTCCCACGCCGGGCGTCTTCTTGTTGGTGATGGGGTCGACGTCCGGGGGCCCAGGATTCCCCCTGTTCTTCAGGAGATTCGGAGCCGGCCGGACCAATCCGTAGCCGAGATAGTCACTGGGCTTGTCCTTCGGCCAACTGCGTCCCGCAGTGTCGATGAGGACGCGGAGGACCTGGTTGGCGGTCCAGTGGGGGTGTTTGGACCAGATGAGGGCGGCGGAGGCGGAGGCGAGGGCGGCGGCCGCGCTCGTACCGCCTCCGCCGTTGCAGTACGAACGGAACGTCGCGTCACACCACTTGGGCAGGTTCAGGCCCGGCGCCGCCAGGTCCACGTACTCACCGAACTCCGAGTACTTGGCGACCTTGCCGGACTTGTCGGCGGCGGAAACCCCGGTGACATTGGGATAGGCCGCCGGATACCCGATGAAGTTCTTCTTCTGGGCGTTGTTTCCGACACTGGCGAACATCAGCTTGCCCTTTGAGGCGGCGTACTTCACTGCCGCTTCCTGGGCCGGGTACATGACGTCAGACCCGAAAGACATGCTGATGATCTGTGCGTCGCTGTCCGCCGCCGCCCGAATGGCTTCGGCGCTGTCACTCTCGTCCTTGCCCTCAGCGCTGTCCAAGCTGACCCGGACAGAGATGACCTTCGCACCAGGGGCCAAGCCCTTGAGGCCTCCTCCGCGACCGGAACCCGCAATCAGCTCTGCCATCGTGGTTCCGTGGCCGTCATAGTCATCCAGAGCCCCGCCCCTCAGGCCCGTCACGTCCTTGCCAGCGAGCACACGGCCTTTGAGAGAAGGCGTCGGGGAAACACCACTGTCGACGACGGCCACCTTGATGCCCTTGCCGGTGCTGACCCCCCAGAGTTCCTCGGCACCCATGGCGTCCAAGTACCACTGCTTCGACTGAACGTCGTCAGCGACCGCGCTCGGCGCCAGCCCCACGGACAGCAGGGTGAGGGCGCCGACTGCCGAGCCCACGGAGACGAGCCCTCGCCACGCACGCCCTTCGAACAGCGCGGCCCTGCTGCCGCCATTCCGACCAGACCCTGAGTCCACGCCCTGCACGTCCTCACTCACCATTAATCGATCACTGGCGGTACGTGCCGCCGTCCGCCGGGCAGATGTGTCTCTTCGTCCTCGACCACGTAGTCGGGCCGCTGCGCGGCCTCGTCTTCTTCGCGGTCCTGGCGTCGGCGATTGCTCGCAGGACCACGTACCAGGCCAGTACCGCCAGCGGTGAATCCGTTCCTGCGGCCTCCGCCCGGAGACGTCCGCTCCTTGGGCGTGCCGAGAACCCCATCAGGATTGCCGACGGGTCGACGCGACATCCTGGAACCGGCCGGACCCGCCACTGGCCCAGAAGCGGGCCGACCACCCACGACGCCGTCGGCACGCGGCGCACCAGTGATGCCCGGAACGCCGGGGCGCGAGCCCGGCAGACTGCGTGGCTGCGGAGTGCCTCCTGTTATGCCGCGCCCCACCGGCTGCTGCTGCTCGGGAGCCGTCGGACCGCTGATAACTCTGCCTTGAGCCACCGGTCCAACACGTCCTGGCGGGCCCGTGGGAGGAGTACGCCCAGGACCACCAGTCGGCTCCCTGGGGCCCCCAACACTCGTTCGCCCCTGGTCCGGCAACGGCACTCTCCCGCCTCCGGCGCGACGGGGCGGGCGTGCGGCAGGGTCGGGGCGCGGAGGCTGCACGGGACCGCGCCCAGGCAGGGGAGGAGGTCCCCCGTCGATAGCTGTTGGACCAGGGGTAGGGGGCGGCGCAGCAGGCACCGGACCGGTGGTCTGCGGAGGCAGCTTGCCGACGGTGTCAATCTCCGTGCCGACAGGCTCGACGCCGGCAGGCCGGTCCGGGGAGGGAGTCGGGCCGCGTACTTCGTCGCGGGACGGCAAGGGATCGTTCGTTCCCGGGGGGACCGGTGTCACGGACTCGCCTGAGCGCGAAGGCGCCGACGGAGTATCAGCAGAGGGGGTGCCCGAGGGCACCGCCTGCCTCGACTCGCCGCCAGGGCTGTCCCTGCCTTCCATCCGCGGCCTCGGCACCCCCACATCCGGCATAGCCGAAAACGTGGGCGGCTCCTGCCCCGCCATCTCGTGCTGCGAGACCCGGTAGAACGACGCCAACCGGTTCATCTGGTTGATCGCCTCTTGGCGGTGCTTCTCGGCCTTGACCGCGGCCTCGTAGTCCGCGTTGCCATCCGTCCTCTTCGGCGTGGGGATGTCCGCCACCGCCTTGGGATCCGTACGCGTGTCCCGCGGGGGCATGGAGCTGCGTACGGAAGCCAGCCCTGCCCCGGCCGAGGCGATCTGGACACTGGCCGTGTCGGCGAAGTCGGAGAGCTGGTGGGTTTCCTTGACGAGCTTCTTGCCCCACTTGCGGAACGCCTGCCCGGCCTCGCCCTCCCAGTCGACGCGGTCGATGTGGTCGCCGAGCTCGCCGGCCGCCGTCGCGATCGCGTCGCGCGCCTTCTGCAGCGCCTCGCCCGCGCTCTCCAGATCGGCTGGATTTGCATGCTCGACGAGATCGATCATGTCGTTCAGGCGGTGTCCTTCGAAGCTCACAACTTCCACCCGGAGTCGGTCTCACTACTGCCGTGGCCGCGCTGCGCGCCGGAGGTGCCGCCCGGCTCGCGCCCGGTCGGCTCCTGGCCGCGCCGCACCGAGGTCTGGATCGCCCAGAACCGCTGCCGCAGCTCATCCTCGAGGTTGTCGAAGCCGACGTCCGCGCCGTGCACGGCGATCCCCATGGCTTCGATCTGGTCACCGAGCATCTTCGACAGCGAGGTGAGCCGCTCGTGCACCCGGTCGTACTGGGAGTAGAGGCCGTCCGCCTCGGGGAAGGGGGCGCCCTCGCCGCTGAAGGATGCGCGGGCGATCTTCTGGTGCCCGACCTTGGACGAGCCGCCGTCCGACCCCTCGAACTCGGTGAGCAGCGTGTCGATGCGCCGCCGGAACTTCTTCAACGCTTCTAAGCCGCGCTTGAGATCAGCGCCCGCAGGCGGCGCGGACCCCCTGTACCCGTCCTCAAGCACGCTGCCCCCACCCGTTCCCCGTAGGCCCCAACACGCGATCGCGTCACCCTCGGCGGTAAGCCGGTCGCGCGCCACGCCCTCGTCACTCTAGTCACACCGAGAGTGACATCCAACTGAGCTTTGCGCCACAGCAGTTGCAAACGAGCCATCGAGTGGTCTGAGTAGATCCACCCCTCAAGGGCGATCGCCGACGCCACAGCTCGAACACCCGGAACCCGCACTGATCAAGCATCAGGAATCAGCCACTTCTGCGCCGCCCCGGTGGGCGACGACCTGCGAACTGGCGTCCGGGTGACCGGATCAACGCTGCCTGAGTCACTCTTCGGTGTGTCGTATGCTGCCGCGCACGTCGAGACGAGACAGCGTGTCCGCTACTCAATCGCCTAAGTACGCATACTCAGTCACTCACACGGCAACTTCCACTACTCTCACCCCAGTTCAGGCGGTGGCCCCACCCGTGGCAAGGGCAAAGCCCAACTTGCCGTGACGCTCAAGGAAGAGAGACTCAGATGGCGTGGGACGAGTGGGAACAGCTCAAGGCCGAAGCAGTGGCGCGGCAGTCGACGCAGATGCAGCTCAACGAGGCGCCCGATGGCGGCGGATCGACGGACAAGGGCGGCAGCGGAACTGGTTCTCTCAAACACACCCGCAAACCATGGACGCACGCCGCCAACGTGGCAGACGAACTCGGCACCGGAACGCGAAGAGCCAGAGCAGCCCTGCACTCCGCCCATGGCGGCGTCGAGAGCGGCGCGGAAGGACTCGCCAGCCTGGGCGCGCTGAAGGCTGTTCTCACCTCCTGGGAACGACGGATGAGTGCGGTCCGCAACGAGTGTGAGTCCCTTGAGCCCAAACTGCGCCGCACGGCAAGGGAGTTGGGCGAGGTCGACGTCAAGGTGGGAGCAGAGACCGACGCAGTGCAGGTGCCCGGCACCAGGAGAGGTGAGTAGACAAGCCGTGACCGCAACCTCTCCGCTCACTTGGCAACTGCTCCGGGACCTCGAGCTGTCCGAACTGACTGAAGCTTGCGACGGCTGGGCCGCCGTGTCCCGTTATGCCGACTCTGCGCGTGAGCGTGTCGACGCCGGCATGAGCGGCAAGCTCTCCGGCACACAAGAGAGCGAGTCCGCAAATGCGGCGGTGAAGCGGCTCAAGCGACTCAGTGAGAACTACCACTACATTCACACTGAGACCGGCCTGATCCGCGGAACCATTGATGGCCTCGCAACTGAACTCGCAGCGCCCAGACGGAGGCTGCACAGCGCATTGGATGAGGCCGCATCCCACGGGTACGCCGTGAATGCCGATGGAACCGTCGACTACCCGGCCGGGGGCGAGGACACCATGAATGGTGGGAAGTTCCCTGGCGGCACCGTCGTGGGAAACAACGGTTTTTACGGCTCTGGCAATCCCGGCCTCTATCTCGATGGAACTGGGAAATACAACCCCAGCGTGGGTCCGGGAACACCCCGTTTGAAGAACCCTAACCCTCATCATGCCAAGGCCCAGGAAATCGCCGATCGCATCGCCCATGCCCTGCGAGAGGCCCGCGAGATCGACGAGCGCTACAGCACAGCGCTCCATAAGCTCAAGGCAGCGCCCGGGCTCGCCGTCGACACTAAGATCTGGGCCGACGTAGCAGCAGACGTCAGTACGGTGGACAACGCCGCGAGAAACTATCTGGCAAGCCAGGTTCTGGACAAGTCGCCGGAAGGACGTAAGGAGTGGTGGGAGAACCTCAGCAAGAAGGAACGTGAAGAGTACATCACCTCCTTCCCTGATGTGATCGGAAACCTGGACGGCATTCCGGCAGAGACTCGCGATGAGGCAAATCGTGAAAACCTCAGACTGACCATCGCCAGCCTTGAAGGGCAGAAGGGGGAGGATGCCCAGGAGAAGCTTCAAGGGCTGAAGGGAATCCAGGAAAAGCTCAAGCAAGCCACATACCCGCCCATGTACCTATTGGGGGTCGGGATCGAGGGGAACGGGCGAGCCATCGTCAGCTACGGAAACCCGGATACTGCCAAGAACGTATCTGCGTACGTGCCCGGCCTCGGCACCAAACTCAACGCCGACTTCGCAGATGACACGGTACGCAGGGCCTTTCAGACCGCAAAAGGAGCACAGGCGTATAACCCGTCCAGCGCATCGATCGTATGGCTGGGGTACGACGCACCGGACTTGTTGGGCGTCGGGTCGACGACCGACGCCAAGAAGGGTGCGCCTGACTACAGCACCTTCATGGACGGGGTCCGGACGACCAACGAGCACAAGAATCCACACATCACTGCAATCGGCCATTCTTACGGTTCACTCGCTGTGGGGACAGCGGCCAGGCAACACGGGGGGATCCCTGGTGTCGATGACATCATTCTGCTGGGTAGCCCAGGTACTGGAGCTCAGCACGCGTCGGAACTGAACGTCGGCAAGGAACATGTCTTCGTCGGATCGGCCGACAACGACCCGGTCACACACCTGCCGCCCTGGAAGGAAGTCCTCCTCGGCTTCAAGAAATACGGAGACGACCAACTCTACTTCGGCAGGGATCCGGCGAGCGATAAATTCGGCGCCACAAGGATGGAGAGCGGTGACGGCCCTCTCCCTTTGTGGCTCTCAGGGAAAGGTGTCACCCCGGCCCATTCTGGATATTTCGACGCAGAGAGAAACCCTTCGGCCGCCGACAACATCGCCAGAATCGTGGCCGGAAGGTCCGACTCAATTACCACGGAGGCACCTCGATGAAGTACCTCCTCCCCAGGTCCATTATTCTTGCAGTTGTCGTTGCTTTCGTGGCGGGATGCGGCGGGGACGGCAACGATTCGAAAGATGCCCGAAGGAGCGCCGACGTGAACATGCGGGAGGCAGCTGAGAAGGCTGATGCCTTGATCTACAGGACGCTGTCATCAGTCGAACCTCCGCTCCACTGGACCCATGACGTCTCCGATGACGGTCCTTGCACCGACTCGCCAGGGCTTGGCGATGTCACACGCCGTGCAGTCGTCATGACTCAGGTCTCCCCACAGCGGAGGGCGGCACTCCTCGGGGTGATCGAGCGATTCTGGAAGAAATCGGGATATAAAATTTCCAAGGTCAACCCCAGCAAGGAGTTTCCTGCGATTTACGCTGACGCCGATGACGGAGTGCTGAAGATGAGCCTCATCGTCGGATACAAGGGGCAGTTCTCCCTTAACGTTCAAACAGCCTGCGTGGAGAGGTCCGAGGTGCCGCACCCCACTACTCGGGCCAAGGGGACCGACTACCGCGGGAAGAAGATTCCCAGCCCGAACGTAGAATCCAGCTTCTGGTCAGCCGACAGCCCTGCTCCTTCAGCTGCATCTACGCAAAGGTGACCACCTCGCTCCATGCCCGCCACGACCGGGCTCGGTGAGCCGAGGCGTCCACCTCACCATGACGTGTGGCCTAGTTGCTCCTCCCTGTCAGTTCCCGATTCCCCTCCGTCGCCGCGCATCCCGCACAGCCACCCCCACCCCGCCCAGGCCCACCACCACGACCACAGCGCCCACCGCCACGTACGTGGCCATGCGGGCCGTGCGTTGTTCGGCTGTTTCTCCTAGGTGGAGTTTGGCGGGGCTCGGGGCCTTGCCTCGTTGGATGCCTTCTTGGGCTACGGGGTGGTCGATCGGGTGGTCGTCCTCGGTGAGGGCGCGGACCGGGTCGACCACGCCCCAGCCGACCAGGCGGTCGTGGCCCGCGATGGAGCGTTCCGCTGTCTGCTGGATCTGGGCGGTGATCTGGCGGGGCGTCCAGGAGGGGTGCTTGGCCTTGATGAGGGCCGCGAGGCCGGCGACGTAGGGGGCGGCGAAGCTGGTGCCGTTGTCGGAGCAGTGGCCGCCGAGGGGAACCGTGGAGATCATGTCCACGCCCGGCGCCGCCACGTCGACGAACTCGCCGGACTGGGAGAAGGCGGCGCGTTCGTTGTTGCGGTCCGACGCCGCCACCGCGAGGACGCCCTCGTAGGAGGCGGGGTAGGTCCGTTTGACGTTGCCGCCCAGGCCGTCGTTGCCCGCGGAGGCGACGACCACGCGGTCCGCCGCGAGCGCCCTGCCGACCGCCCGGGCGAGCTGCGGCGCGGGCTTCACCGCGTCGGCCGTGTCCTGGGAGATGTTGATGACGTCGGCGCCCGCCCTGACCGCGTAGTCGATGGCCTGCGCGAGGGTCACCGTCGTCCCATGGCCCTCCGCGTCGTTCTGCTTGATGGGGATGATCGTCGCGTCGGGAGCGAGGCCGACGAAGCCCGTGCCCTTGGCCGGGCGGGCCGCGATGATGCCCGCGACACGCGTGCCGTGCCCGACGGTGTCGGTGGTGCCGTTCGGCTTGCCCCGGTCCAGCTTGTTGCCGTTGTCGTCCTTGAGGTTCTTGTCGAGGTAGTTCCGGCCACGGGACGCGTCCACCGCTGGCTTGAGCTGGGGGTTCTTGATGTCCACGCCGGTGTCGATCACCGCCACCTTCACCCCCTTGCCCGTGGACTGGCGCCAGAGTTCGTCGAGGAGGACGCGCTGCAGCGACCAGGGGCGGCCCGCGTACTTCTTGGACCCGAACTCGCACTGGTCCGAGGGCGGTGGCGGCTCCGCGGCGGCGGGAGTGACCGCGGTCGCGGCCGACAGGGTCAGGGCCGCGGCCGCCGCCGCGGTCATCCGCGCCCAGGAGCGAGGCCGGGCCAGGGCTGCGTACGCCATCACGGCACCCCTCACGAGCCCTGCGGCTGGCGTGCCGCCGCCGTCGACAGGCGCGGGCCCGTGGGCAGGAACTTGGCCCAGTCCGCGGGCACCCGCCCCACCTCCGCGTCGGCGTAACCCAGGCGGGTCTGGGCCTGCTGCGCCTCCTGTTCCTGCTGTTCCAGCTGCTTCCGTTGCTTACGCTGCTTCCGCTGCTTCTCGGAAGTGCCGATGCCCGCGTCGTCCGTCGCGCTGTCGCTGTTGGACTGCATCGCGTAGCGCAGGCCCGTGTCGGTGACCAGGAAGACGCCGCCCGTCTTCGTGTCCCTGCCGGTGAACTGCCGGTAGAGCTGGCCCGATCCCGGAGTGACGTACGCGCTCGACGAGCCGGCGGGGAGCGTCGCGGGGAAGTCCCGGCCGATCCAGGTGCTCAGCGTGGTGCTGCCGTCGTCGGCGTCGACGTGCCGCAGCACGTTGCAGACCGTGTCGCGGCCGGAGGGCCCGGCGGAGCCCGTACCGGCCGGCCGCGGCGTCCGGCTCGGCCAGGTGTACGCGGCGGCGAACCCCTCGGATGAGGGGTGGAGGA
Organism: Streptomyces sp. NPDC059003; assembly: GCF_042740445.1. Classification (NCBI taxonomy): domain Bacteria; kingdom Bacillati; phylum Actinomycetota; class Actinomycetes; order Kitasatosporales; family Streptomycetaceae; genus Streptomyces; species Streptomyces sp. NPDC059003. The sequence goes on from NZ_JBHYJH010000085.1 coordinate 32,866, forward strand.
GCGCTCCGGCGCTCATGTCCCGGGCCTGGCCCCCCTGCCCCAGGCCGACCAGGTCACGGCTGTTGAGGAGCAGCTCGGCGACGAAGTCGGAGACCGGCGCGACCCGGCCGGGCAGCACCACGTAGCTCTGCGTCCTGCCGCCGTTGCGGGCCTTGAGGACCATGCCGACCCTGTTCGCCGCCGGGTCGTCGAGGCCTTCGACCTTGGCGTCCGTCGCCGGAACGCCGTTCACCTTCGGGAAGGTGATCCGGTCGCCCCGGTGCAGCGTGGCGAGCCACTGCGCGGACACCCGCTGCGGCTCCCGGTCGGAGCCCACGAGCGTGCGCAGGAGCGAATTGTTCCTGGCGGAGAACGGGTACGCGTAGCCGCGCGCGTCGACCACATAGCGGGCCTTGTCGGGCCCGACCACGTACAACAGCTCGCCGCCGCGCAGCCGTTCGGGGCCCTCGGTCCTGCCCTGCTCGCGCTCCGCGAGGACGAACGCGGCCTTCTGGATCGCCCTGCCGCCCTGGACCGGGCGCTCGCACACGGCCCAGCGCTTGGCGGCCCCCGCCTCGGCCGCGGAGGGCAGCCGGTCGGGGGCGTACGGGATGCCGACCGTGGCGCCGTGCGGGATCTTGCCGTTGTCGAGGACGGACTCGTCGACCTTGATCACGTCGCCCTTGCCGGCGTCGAGGAGGAGCTTCGCCGACGCCATGTTGAGGACGGGGTGCAGCTGGCGCTTTCCGTCGGTCCTGAGGACGACGTACCGGGTGGTGGACTTGCTCGCGATGATCACGTGTTCCTTCGGCTTGTCCCAGCCCGGCTTGGCCGCCGGTCTGAACATCCCCCACGCACCGAAGACCGCGAGGACGACCACCCCGACGATCAGGCCGGGCACCACCGCGCGTAACGGGCGCGGAGCGCCTTCCTCCGAGCCCGAGGGAGACGGCTGGAGGAAGGCCGCGAGCGTACGGCGCTTCGCGAAGGTGTAGGCGTTGAGTTCGTCGCGCCGTGATGCCATGAGCGTCCGGTTCCCCCTGTCAGCGCTGGGGGCACGCGACCCCCGACCTCCGTTGTCAGACCGAGCCCCTACTATGCCTGTTATGTGATCGCGCGTGTGAGGTGGGTTAGGTTCCGGGTCTCAAGAGCCTTACCTGACGGGACAATTCGGGAGACTTACGGGGGGTTGGGCTGATGGCTTCCGTGACACGGACGCGGGTGCGGGGCGGGTCGGGACCTGGAACGCAGGGGCCCGCTGGGGGCGTTGTGCCGGACTCCGCGCGGCCCGGACGGGCGATAGCGCCTCATCTCCGCTCGCGCTCGCGGCGGTTGGGGCCGTTCCGTCTGCAACGGCTCGTTCTGCTGGAGGCCGCCGCCGCTCTGCTCCTTGCCGCCTGGGCCGTGGACACGCTGGTCCTCGTCCCCGCGTCCGTCGTCGCGGCGGTGCTCGTGCTGCTCGCCGTCACGCGTCGGCGCGGACGCCCTCTGCCCGAACTGTGGGGCGCGGTCCGGGGGTTACGCAAGCGCAGTCGCCACGCGGCCGGGACGCCGGTCCCGGCGGGGACGGACCCCGCGTTCGCCCCGGCGCTCGAGTGCGACCCCGCCCTGCGTACGTACACGCATCGCGGCCGCGACCGGCGGGAGGTCGGGATGGTGGGGGACGGGACGTTCGTGACCGTCGTCCTCCAGGTCGAGTCGGACGGCACGGCGCTGCGGGTAGCGCACAAGAGACAGCCCCTGCCGCTCGGCCTGGTGCGGGACGCGCTCGACGTGGACGGGATCCGGCTCGAATCCGCGCAGATCGTGCTGCACACCCAGCCCGCGCCCGCGCTGCACCTCCCCCAGCAGTCCGTGGCCGTCAGCAACTACGCGCCGCTCCAGGCAGAGACCGGATCGCCGTCCGTGCGGATCACCTGGATCGCCCTGAAGCTCGATCCGGAGCTGTGCCCCGAGGCCGTGGCGGCCCGCGGGGGCGGTCTCACGGGCGCCCAGAAGTGCGTGGTGCGCGCCGCCGACCAGCTGGCGAGCCGACTGACGGGCAAGGGGTTCCGGGCGACCGTGCTGACGGAGGAGGAGCTGACGGCCGCCATCGCCACATCCGCGTGCGCCAACCCGCTGGTCACGGCCCAGTCCGGGCGCGCCGACGCCCCGGAGCGGCGGACCGAGGAGACCCCGCGCTCCTGGCGCTGCGACAACCGGCGGCACACGACGTACTGGATAAGACGCTGGCCTCAGCTGGGCCGCACCGGCGACGCCAGCAGCACCGGCGGGTCCGGTGGCGCAAGCAGTGCTGGCGGGTCCGGCGGCGCAAGCAGCGCTGGCGGGTCCGGCGGCGCAAGCAGCGCTGGCGGCTCTGGTGGGTCCGGCGGGTCCGGCGGGTCCGGCGGGTCCGCGCTTGCCCAGCTCATCACCCTGCTCACGGCGGTTCCGACGCTCGCCACCACCTTCAGTCTGACGCTGCGGCCCGGCCGGGGGCACGACGTGCTGATGTGCGGCCACGTGCGAGTGACCGGGCGCGGCGACACGGAACTCGTCGCGGCCCGGCGCGCGTTGGAGCAGGGCGCCCGCCAGGTCGGGGTCGGCCTGGCCCGCCTCGACCGCGAGCAGCTTCCGGGAATGCTCGCCACCCTGCCGCTCGGAGGTGCCCGCTGATGGTCTCCCTTTCGCCCGGGTTCGGGCTGCTCGGGCCGCGCCACGGACGGCATGCGCTCGCCACCGAGGACATCGACGAGCTCGCGCTCCCCATAGGCGACGACGGGGTCGTCATCGGCGTGGACGCGCAGCGGCAGCCCGCCGTCCTGGGGGTCAACCGGCCCACGCCGTACGACATCCTGCTGATCGGCGGGCTCTGGACCGCGCAGGTGATCGCCCTGCGGGCCGCCGCCACGGGGGCGCGGGTGGCGGTCGAGACCGGGCGGGCGCAGTCCTGGGCGCAGTTGGTCCAGGCCCTCGGGGTCGGGCCGAGCGGGATGGCCGTGCACGACGTCGGGCGGGTGCCGCCGCAGGGGGCGTCGGCCGGGAGTCCGGTGCTCGTGGTGCGGGACTGCGGGATGCGGCCGCCTCGGGGGCGGGTGGTGTCCGGTCCCTGGCAGTCGGTGCTCACCTTGCTTCCGTACGTGAGTCCTGTGGCGCCCCGGCTCATCCGGCAGGCGCGGCTCGTCGGGGTGCAGCGGATCTCGCCGGACGAGGCCGCGCAGGTGGGGCGGGCCCTCGGGCTTTCGCGGGGAGAGGTCGAGTCGTTGCCGACGCTCGCGGACGGGGTGACGCTGTGGTGCGCCGAGCGCGATCGGCAGTACGTGGTGACGCAGGGAACCGACGCCGAGACCGGACTGCTGGGGGCCGCGCGACGGATGGACTGAGGACGGGTGGACTGAGGACGGGGGGCTGGGGACGGGTGGACTGATTTCGGGGGTTCCCGAGTAATTGCCGGGCGATTGCTGGCCACTTGCTGAGGCAATTGCCAGGTATTTACGGTGTTCTGCGGGTGTTGACCGCTTTGTTCGCCGTGGTGATGCGTGGATGACCGGTCTTGAGTGAGGCGTGACGTAACGGTCGTCGACCGGCGGGTGGACTGGCCTGCCGTGCTTGTGCTGTTGGTGATTAGGCTGGGACAGGGCGCGACTCCAGAACCCACGAGCGGAGTGTGCGCGTCCCGCACACGGGGAGAGCCAGGCGGATCGGACGACAGGAACGGTCGCCCCCCACCACGGCACGAGCGTGCTCGACCACATCAGGAGGCATTGTGAACAGCGATCGGGACAAGATCCGCGGCGGCTGGGACACACCCGTCGACGATCAGTCCGACGCGGAGTCCGCTGCCGAGACGACGGGCGAGTTCACCATCGACTACGCCCCGCCTGCCTGGTACACGCAGAACGCCTCCGGGAGCGGCGGGGAGGCGTCGGCTTCCGTCTCTCCCTCCTCCTCGCCCTCTCCCGCGCCCACTTCGTCGTCTCCTGCTGCCTCTGCTGCCTCTGCCGTGTCCGTGCCGCCGCCTCCTGCGTCTGCCCCCTTGGTCGGGGGTGGGGTGTCCGGCACGGGTGAGACGACTCCGCCGCCCTCGGGGCAGCCGCTCAGCCCGTCGGCCCCTCCGGTTGCACCCGACGAGGGGGGCAGGAGCGAGGCTTCCGAGCCCGTCGCCGAGAGCCTTGGGGGTGGCGATCTGGAGAGCGGTGCCACCATGCGGTTCTCGCCTGCGGCACTCCGGCGGGAGATGGCTGGGCGGGCGGCCGAGGCCGGGCCTGAGGGCGAGGGAGGAACCGAAGCCGAGGCCGAAGCTGAGGCCGGGCCTGGCATCGAGGTCCAGGCCGACGCCTCGGGCGACGGTCGGAGTGAGGGGGTGCCCGCCGACTCCCAGTCCGGTGGTGAGGGTGACGATGAGGGTGCGGCAGGCCAGGGCGGTGGCGACGAGGCGGTGAGCGGGGCGGACGGCTCCGGTGCCGTTGTCGCCGAGGGCGCTGTGGTCGAGGGCGCTGTGGCCGAGGGCGACGCCGACGGAGAGGTGGGCTCCGGCTCCGTGTCGGAGTCCGGCTCTGGCGGTGCCGGGGGCTCGGTGCCGTCGGTGGGTGACGGGCCCGTGGCGCCGCCGGTGCCTCAGTCCGAGCCCGTGGTCGCCGTGGGCGAGGGTGACGTGCAGGGTTCCGTGCCGCCTGCCTGGACTCCGCCGCCCGCGCCGCAGGGTGGGTTGCCGCCGCTGCCGCCCGCGTTCCAGCCCGCCGCGCCCGCGGCCGCGCCGCAGTGGCCGGTTCCGACGCAGGCCGCGCAGGAGGGTGCGGCCGGTACGGCGCAGCCGCCCGCGCCGACGCCGGCCCCGCCGTCCGTCCAGCCGCAGGCCCCGGCACCGACGCCGCAGCCCTGGTCCACGCCCACCGGTCCGGTCGCGCCCACAGCGCAGCCGCCCGCGCCCGTGGCCGAGACACCGGGGGTGCCGCAGGGCGGGTACGGGTTCCCCGCGCCGGGCGCCCCTGCGCCCGCCCCTCAGGACAGCGGTTACGGGTTCCCGCAAGCCCCGCAGCCGCAGGCCGCCCCGCAGAGCACTCCCCCGGCCCCGGCCGCTCCTCACGCGCCCATCCCCCAGCAGGCGCCCCAGGCCCAGGTCCAGGCCCCGGCTCCCGTACAGCCACAGCCGCAGCCGCAACCGGTCGCACAGCAGCCGCAGGTTCCCCAACAAGTCCAGGGGCAGCCGCAGTTGCCGGGACAGGGGCACCCGCAGGGCCAGCTGCCGCTTCCCGCCGGGTACCAGCAGCCGGGGCAGCCGCAGGCCCCGCAGCCGCTGCCTCCCGTCCAGGCCGCCCCGCAGGCGGGGCACCCCATGCCGGAGGGCGGCCAGCCGCTGCCTCAGACCGGTCACCCCCAGGCCGGGTACCCCCAGGCCGGACCGCCCCACGCGGGACCGCCCCAGGCCGGGCTGCCGCAGGCCGGGCCCGCGCAGCCGATGCCGCCCGCCCAAGACGCCCAGGCCGCCCCTCAGGGACCGCACGGACAGCCGGGACAGCCGGGACTGCCCGCACAGCCGGGCCCGTACGCGCAGCCGGGCCCGCAGGGCGGTCCCGTCGACCCCCGTGCCGGTGCCGCCTGGCCGCAGCCCGTGCAGCACGACCAGCGCGAGCGCACCAACCCGGGCGCGCCGCTCGGGTACACGGCGGCCGTCGAGCTCTCCTCCGACCGGCTGCTCAACAACAAGAAGCAGAAGACGAAGAGCAGCAGGCCCGCGGGCGGCGGGTCGCGGTTCAAGTTCGGCGGCAAGAAGGAGGAGGCCGAGCGGCAGCGCAAGCTGGAGCTGATCCGTACGCCGGTCCTGTCCTGCTACCGGATCGCCGTCATCAGCCTCAAGGGCGGCGTCGGCAAGACGACCACGACGACCGCCCTGGGCTCGACGCTCGCCAGTGAGCGCCAGGACAAGATCCTCGCGATCGACGCCAACCCGGACGCGGGCACGCTCGGGCGGCGCGTGCGGCGCGAGACCGGGGCCACCATTCGCGACCTCGTCCAGGCGATCCCGTACCTCAACTCGTACATGGACATCCGGCGCTTCACCTCGCAGGCGTCGTCCGGGCTCGAGATCATCGCCAACGACGTCGACCCGGCGGTGTCCACGACCTTCAACGACGAGGACTACCGGCGCGCGATCGACGTGCTCGGCAAGCAGTACCCGATCATCCTGACCGACTCCGGTACCGGGCTGCTCTACAGCGCCATGCGCGGGGTGCTCGACCTCGCCGACCAGCTGATCATCATCTCGACTCCGTCCGTGGACGGGGCGAGCAGCGCGTCCACGACGCTGGACTGGCTGTCCGCGCACGGGTACGCGGATCTGGTGCAGCGGTCGCTCACGGTCATCTCCGGAGTGCGGGAGACCGGCAAGATGATCAAGGTCGAGGACATCGTGTCGCACTTCGAGACGCGGTGCCGGGGGGTTGTCGTCGTGCCGTTCGACGAGCATCTCGCCGCGGGGGCCGAGGTCGATCTCGACATGATGCGACCCAAGGTGCGGGAGGCGTACTTCACGCTTGCGGCGATGGTGGCCGAGGACTTTACGCGGGCGCAGCAGGCGCAGGGGCTGTGGACGTCGGATGGTAATCCGCCGCCTACGGTGGCGCCGCCGTTGCCGGGGTATGGCGGGACGCCTCAGGGGGGTCAGCCGTACCCCCAGGCGGGGGTGCCGCAAGGGTGGCCGGGGCAGGCTCCCGGGTCTGCCCCGGCCCAGCCCGGCGGGGTTCCTGGGGTGCCGCCCCAGACGCCGGACACGCCGCCGCAGTCGTAGCCTCCGTCTCACCCGGTTGGGCCCGTGCCTTCGCTGGCGCGGGCCCTTCGCGTTCCCTCGACGTAAAGGGCACCCGGCGCGTGGGCTGTGCCCACCCGTTCCGCCCTCTGGGCGGACCAGCTGCCCACAGCAGGAGCGGCACGGTTGCCGCCTCCCCTCACCGCCCCACCAGCCGCCTCGCGGCGAACAGGGCGGGCGGGTGGGGAACCAACCCCACCCTCCTACCCTGCACCTCCCCCCACCGTCACCCCCTGGCCAGCGCGGCATCAGTGGTCTTGACCAATGCGGATGAAATCCCGGTCAACTCGTTATTTCCGCAGGCCACATGGGGTTCACCGGCCGTTGACGCGTGCAGACTGGCGCTGGTAGACACACACATCAACCAGCTGGCATCCCTTGATCCACTAGCCGTAACCAGCCATCCCTGCGCGAGCGATGACGCGAGGTCACCGAGCCATGGACACACGAGATCAGCACGGCAGAACCAGCTCCACCCCCCGCTCCACCTCCAGCTCCACCTCCACCCCCTGGCCCACTTCCTCCCCCGCCTCCCCCGCCTCCCCCTCCTCCCTCACCACCCCGGCCGCCGCCGGACCGCGGCGGTCCCGTCGTCGCCTGGTGATCGCGGGCGGTGGCGCGGCCGCCGCCCTCGTGCTCACCGCCGGGCTGGCGACGCCGCTCAACCCGGCGCCCCAGCAGGCGCGGGCCGGGGACGACGGGAAGAAGACGCTCACGGTCGCCGTGGCGCAGAGTGTGGACTCGCTCAGCCCGTTCGTTGCGCAGCGGCTGCTCAGCACCAGCATCCACCGGCTGACCTACGAGTTCCTCACCAACTACGACCCGAAGGACAACCACGCGGTCCCGGGCTTCGCCACCAAGTGGGAGCCGTCGGCGGACAAGCTCACCTGGACGTACACCATCCGCTCCGACTCCACGTGGTCGGACGGGAAGAAGGCCACGGCCGAGGACGCCGCCTGGACCTTCAACAAGATCATGTCCAAGGAGGGCACGGCCACCGCGAACTCGAACTTCGTCACGAACTTCAAGAAGGTGACGGCCCCCTCGCCGACGAAGCTCGTGATCGAGCTGAAGAAGCCGCAGTCGACGATGGCGGCCCTCGACGTCCCGATCGTCCCCAAGCACGTCTGGGAGAAGGTCGACGACATCTCCAAGTTCAACAACGACAAGGACTTCCCCGTCGTCGGGAACGGGCCCTTCGTCCTCAGTGACTTCAAGGTCGACCAGTACGTGAAGCTGAAGGCCAACAAGAAGTTCTGGCGCGGGGCGCCGAAGTTCGACGAGCTGGTCTTCAAGACGTACAAGGACCAGGACGCTGCCGTCGCCGCGCTCAAGAAGGGCGAGGTCTCGTTCGTCGCGGGCCAGCCCGCGCTCACCCCGGCCCAGGCCAACGGGCTCAAGGGCGAGAGCGACATCAAGGTCAACAACGGGCCCGGGCGCCGCTTCTTCGCCATCGCCACCAACCCCGGGGCGCGCACGCTCGACGGCAAGAAGTTCGGCAACGGAAATCCGGCGCTGCTCGACAAGCGCGTCCGGCAGGCGCTCTTCCTGTCCGTGGACCGCAAGACCATCGTCGACAAGGTGTTCCAGGGGAATGCCGTCGAAGGCGCGGGATACATTCCGCCGCGGTTCTCCGACTATGCCTGGAAGCCGTCTCCGGACCAGGAGCTGAAGTACGACCCGAAGAAGGCCGCGGACCTGCTCGACGAGGCCGGGTACAAGAAGAACGGGGACGGAAAGCGGGTCGGCAAGAACGGGAAGCCGCTCAACTTCCGCATTCTCTGTCACGCCACCGACCCGAACGACAAGGCCGTCGGGAAGTACCTCAAGGAGTGGTGGGGCGACCTCGGCATCGGGCTCAAGGTGAACTGCCTCGACGACGTGTCGGTGCCCTGGTACGCGGGCGAGTACGACCTCGCTTTCGACGGCTGGTCCGTGAATCCCGACCCGGACTTCGTCCTCGGCATCCACACCTGCCCCGCGCTCCCCGAGAAGGCCAAGGAGAGCGCCGCGACCGACAACTTCATCTGCGACAAGAAGTTCGACGACCTGTACGACAAGCAGCTCGCCGAGTACGACCCGGCCAAGCGGACCGCCCTCGTCAAGCAGATGCAGTCCTGGCTTTACGACTCGGGCTACATGAACGTCATGGCGTATCCGAACGCCGTCGAGGCCTATCGCACCGACCAGATCAAGTCCATCAAGACCATGCCGGAAGCCGCGGGCAACATCTACGGCCAGGACGGCTATTGGAGTTGGTGGTCGGCAGTACCGGCGAGTGGGAACAGTAATTCCGATGGCGGCAGCTCGACCGGTGTCATCATCGGTATCGCCGTCGCCGCGGTGGTGCTCGCCGGCGGCGGAGTCCTGATCGCCCTGCGCCGCCGCTCGACCGCAGAGGACCGCGAGTAACGGATGACCCACAAGACCGCACACAGCGCCAGGACCACGCGTCGCACGACCGTGAGCAGCGCATGACCGCAGCAGACCGCAATCCGGCGGCGATCCTCGCCGCCGAAGCCGAGGGCGCGGAGCCCGGCGGACCGGCCGAAGGGGGCGGTGCGCCCGGGCCCCCCCCGGGGGCGCGCGCCACCGCCGCCGCACTCCACTACCCCGCCGGGAAGCACGCCCCC
>NZ_JBHYJH010000086.1:0-41333 GCF_042740445.1 Streptomyces sp. NPDC059003
GCCGGTGGCGGCCGCTCGCCGCTGTCCGGCGGCCGCACGACCGCCGCACGGCGTTCGCCCGTTTCGAACCGACCACGAACTCCTCTCGAACCGGTGCCGCGAAGCTTGGCGCACAACATCGCCTTCCTGGCTGTCCGCGAACGCACGCCGCCCCACCGCACCTTCGGCACAGCACGGCGGGCCGAATCATCTCGGTTACGAACTGAGCACCAAAGCAGAGGAGGCGGACGATGGATTTCGGCGAGGACCCCTATCCCCAGTACGCGTGGCTGCGCGCGGAAGAACCGGTCCGGCGCGTCCTGGAAGGCAAGGGCCTTTACGGACTGCTCGTGACCCGGTACGAGGACGTGCGCATGCTGCTCTCCGATCCCCGGATGAGCAAGGACCCGCGCAACGCGCCGCTCGACTGGCAGGAGGCGGGCAAGGGGCGCCCCCTTGAGGACCGGACCGGGCTCGGCACCCATCTGCTCACCACGGACGCGCCCGAACACACCCGGCTGCGCAGGCTGGTCTCGACCGCCTTCACCGCCCGCCGGGTCGAGGGCCTGCGCGGCCAGGTGCAGCAGATCACGGACGGGCTCCTCGACGAGATCGTGCCGAGGGGACGCGTCGACCTGGTCACCGAGTTCGCGTTCCCCCTGGCGATCACGGTGATCTGCGAGCTCCTCGGCGTGCCCTCGGCGGACCAGGACGTGTTCCGCCAGTGGACGAAGGACTTCCGCAAGTGGACCAACACCAACAACAACGGCTCCGCCCAGGCCGACAACGAGCAGGCGCGGCCGGTCGGACTGCGCGACCTCCTCGGCTATCTGACGGAGCTGGTCGACAAGCGCCGCCGCGAGCCGGCCGACGGCCTGGTCGACGCGCTGATCGCGGCCAGGGACGACGGCGACCGGCTCGATGAGACCGAGCTGCTCTCGATGATGTCCCTGCTGTTGGTCGGGGGATTCGAGACGACGGTCAACCTGATCGGCAACGGCACGCTCGCCCTCCTGCGCAACCCCGACCAACTCGCGCTGCTGCGCAAGCAGCCGGAGCTGGTGGACGGGGCCCTGGAGGAGATGCTCCGGTACGACGGGTCGTTCGAGACGGCCACGTGGCGGTTCCCGCTCGAACCCATCGAGATCGCGGGCACCCGCATCGAGAAGGGCCACCCGGTGCTGCTGTCGCTGGCCTCGGCCAACCGGGACCAGGCGAAGTTCACGGAGCCCGACCACTTCGACGTCACCCGTGCCGAGAACGGGCACGTGGCGTTCGGCCGCGGTGCGCACTTCTGCCTCGGCGCTCCGCTGGCCCGCCTGGAGGGCCGGATCGCGTTCGACGGGCTCCTGCGCCGACTGCCCGGCCTCGCCCTGGCCGTACCGCCCGAGACGCTGCGATGGCAGCGGAGCCTCACGATCCGCGGACTGGAATCGCTGCCCGTCACGTTCGACGTCTGACCTTCGCTAGCAGGAAAGAGATTCCCATGCGACATGTTGAATTGAGCGCGCGAACGGTGAGCACACGATGAATCGGCGGGTAGCCATCACCGGCATAGGCGTGCGCGCACCGGGCGGTGGAAACGCCAAGGCGTTCTGGGAGCTGATCTCGTCCGGCACCTCGGCCATTCGCACCATCTCGCTGTTCGACGCGACCGCGTTCCGCTCCCGGATCGCGGGCGAGTGCGACTTCGATCCGGTGGCGGAGGGCTTCTCCGCGCAGGAGATCCGGCGGATGGACCGGAGCGCGCAGCTCGCCGTCGCCTCGACCAGGGAAGCGGTCGCGGACGCCGGCCTCGACGTGGACGCGATCGACCCGTACCGCACCGGGACCAGCGTCGGCAGCGCCATCGGCGGCACGATGAGCCTGGACCGGGAGTACAACGTGCTCTCCGACGGCGGCCGCAACTGGCTCCTCGACCACGAGTACGCGATTCCACACCTGTGCAAGTACCTCGTCCCGACGTCGATCGCCGCCGACGTGGCCTACGAGGTCGGCGCGGAGGGCCCGGTGGCGCTGGTGTCCACAGGGTGCACCGCGGGCATCGAATCGGTCTCCCACGCGGCCCGGCTGATCCGTGAGGGCTCCGCCGACGTGATGCTGGCCGGCGGCTCGGACGCGCCCCTGTCACCGGTCTGCGTCGCCTCCTTCGACGCGATCAAGGCGACGACCCCGCGCAACGACGACCCGGCCACCGCGTCCCGCCCGTTCGACCGCACCCGGAACGGGTTCGTGCTCGCCGAGGGCGCCGCGATGCTGGTCCTGGAGGAGTGGAGCCACGCCAGGGCGCGCGGCGCGCACATCTACGCGGAGATCGGCGGCTGGGACGTGCGCGCGAACGCGTTCCACATGACCGGGCTCAGGACCGAGGGCACCGAGATGGCCAAGGCCATCGACGTGGCGCTGCGGATGGCCGGGCGCGCTCCCGACCAGGTGGACTACGTGAACGCGCACGGTTCGAGCACGGTCCAGAACGACCGGCACGAGACGGACGCGTTCAAGCGCAGCCTGGGCGAGCACGCGTACCGGACACCGGTGAGTTCGATCAAGTCCATGATCGGCCACTCGCTGGGCGCGATCGGCTCGATCGAGATCGCGGCCTGCGCGCTGGCCATCGAATCCGGGCTCGTTCCGCCGACGGCCAACCTGCACGAGGCCGACCCGGACCTGGGCCTCGACTACGTCCCGCTGGAGGCGCGGGAGGCGGAGCTGCGCACGATCCTCAAGGTGGGCAGCGGGTTCGGTGGTTTCCAGAGCGCCATGGTGCTGACCGAGGGGGATTCCCATGAGTGACACCAGCCCGGCGCCGACGCGCCAGCGCGCGGTGATCACCGGCATCGGGGTGGTCGCGCCGAACGGGTTCGACACCGATGAGTACTGGGACGCCGTGCTGCACGGGCGCAGCGGCATCGAACGGGTCACCCGGTTCGACCCGACGCAGTACCCGGCCAAGCTGGCGGGCGAAGTGGCCGACTACGACGTCCGCAAGCACGTCCCCGGCCGCCTCGTGCCGCAGACCGACCAGGCCACCCGGCTCGCGCTGATCGCCACGGACGCCGCGGTCAGCGACTCCGCCCTCGATCTTGCCGCCGTCCCGGACGACCAGGTCGGCATCGTCACCGGCATCTCCGCGGGCGGACTCGAGTACAGCCAGCGCGAGTTGGAGAAGCTGTGGAGCCTCGGCAGCGACCACGTGAGCGCGTACCTCTCGTTCTCCTGGTTCTACGCGGTGAACACGGGACAGATCTCGATCCGGCACGGGCTGCACGGCCAGGGCGGGGTCCTGACCGGACAGACGAGCGGCCTCGACTCCCTCGCGCAGGCCCGCCGGTACGTGGACGACGGGCTTCCGGTGGTGATGTGCGGCGCGACGGAGAGCACGCTGTGTCCGCTCGGGTGGGTGATCGAGCTGACCACCGGCCGGATGAGCACGGTGACCGACCCGACGCGGGCCTATCTGCCGTTCGACGCCGCCGCGTCCGGCCATCTGCCCGGTGAGGGCGGCGCCATGCTGATCGTGGAGGAGGCCGAGTACGCCCGCGCCCGGGGGGCTCGGCCGTACGGCGAGATCGCCGGGTACGCCAGCACCTTCGACCCGCGGCCCGGTTCGGGGCGGGAGCCGGGCCTGCGCCGGGCCATCGAGTCCGCGCTCGCGGATGCCGGTGTGACGCCGGCCGATGTCGACGTGGTGTTCGCGGACGCGGCCGGCGTCGCCGAACTCGACCGCGCCGAAGCCGCCGCCGTCACCGCCGTGTTCGGCCCGGGCGGAGTGCCGGTCACCGCGCCGAAGACGATGACCGGCCGGCTGTACTCCGGCGGTCCGGCGCTCGACGTGGCCACGGCGTCGTTGAGCATGCGGCACGGCGTCATCCCGCCGATGATCAATGTGACCGACCCGGTCGAGGACGACCGACTCGACCTGGTCATCGGCCGGCCGCGGGAGACGCCCGTGTCCACCGCCGTGGTGCTGACCCGCAGCGACGGCATCAACTCCGCGCTGGTGCTGACGGCGGCGTAACCCGCCGTACCGCAGCCGCGGGAACCGCTTGCGGACCCACGCCGTACGGGGCAGCCGTCACCACGGCTGCCCCGTACGGCGTTAGCGTTTGGTTCACGGCGTGGCGACGATCTCCAGGACGCCGACCGTCCACGTGAAGCCCGCGCCGATGCCGGCGAGCAGGCACGTCTGACCGGGCTCCAGGGAGCCCTCGGAGACGAGGTGGGCCAGCGCGGCGAACTGGTCGCCCGCGCCGAGATGCCCCACCTGCCGCCCCCAGGACCAGGTGGACTGCTGCGGGTCGATGCCGAACGGGTCGAAGTACTGCGCCCGCATCCGGGTCCGGCCCAGGTTCGGCAGCACGAACCAGTCGACGTCGCTGAACTTCACGTCCGCCTGCGCGCAGGCCCGGTCGAACGCCTCCCGCTGCCCCGCCTCGATGCGGTTGAGCAGGCCCTCCACGCCGAGCTCGCGCACCAGCAAGTCGCTGTTCAGGTCGATCGGCCCTCCGGTGGCCAGCGGCGCGTCGCTGAACTCCTCACCCCGACTGCCGTGCTCCAGGCCGGAGTCGGAGACCGAGACGAGCCCGCGGATCCTGGCGAATCCACCGCGGGCGGACACCACCACGGCGGTGCCGCCGTCGCCGCAGATGGTGCTCGGGTCGCTGCGCCACCGGTCGAAGCCCGGCAGGCAGAACCGGTCGGCCGTGGTGACCAGGGCGGTCGTACGGCCGCCGCCGCTCAGATAGCCGGCCGCGAGCTCCAGGGCGATCATGCCGCCGTTGGACATCTGGCGGACCTCGATCGCCGGGCACGAGCCGCCGCCGGAGAACCGCTGGATGTACGAGGCCGTCGGCCACATGTCGTGACCCTGGTGGTACGCGCAGGCGTGCAGCCGCAGCTGGAGGTCCTCCGGATCGGTCCCGCTGCGTTCGAGCGCGGCCCGCGCGGCAAGCACCGCCATCTCCGGTGCCGACTTGTCCGCCGAGACGCACACCGACTGGATGCCGGTGTTCCAGACCCGCGCCCGTTCGGCGAGGCCGGCGCGGTCCGCCTCGTCGAGTGTCATGCGCTCGGGCAGCCACGAACTCGCGGCGGCGAGGTAGAGGTCGTCGCTCATCGTCGTCCTCCCACGGACTGAATCGGATACCGCATCCGGTCAGGGTCGTCAGGTCCGGCGGAGGCTCGTTCGAGGCCCAGGCGAGGCCTTGACGGGCCCGTCACCGTCGATCCGACCTCGATCGGGTGTCGAAGCGTCCCGGCCATGTTGGTCGTCGACGGCACGAGACGAAGGGGGCAACGATGGCGACGTTCACCCAGGCGGACCTGGTGGGGTACATACGCCGGGCGGCAGGCGAGGACGAGGGACTCGACCTGGACGGCGACATCGGCGAGACCGCGTTCGCCGATCTGGGCTACGACTCCGTCGCGATGGTGGAGGTGACGCTCCTCGTCGAGCGGGAGCTCGGGATCAGCCTGCCGGAGGAGAAGACGAGCAAGGACGCGACGCCGAAGGAGTTCGTCGCGCTGGTCAACGAGCTGCTGCCCGCGTCGATCTAGCCGCGGGCCGCGGTGGCGCGGACGGCTCGACGACCCCGGCGGCGCGGACGGCTCAACGAGGAGATGCCCATGTACAACACCGAGCACAAGCAACGCTTCGACAACGACGCGCCGGTGGCGGGCGAGCAGCTGAGCCTGCTCTCCGAGATCCTCAACCGGGAGACGTTCAGCATCCTCGGCGAGGAGGTGCGCGTCGGTCACCGCTGGCGCTGCTGGGAGGTGGGCGCCGGGGACGGCTCCGTGGCCCGCTGGCTGGCCGCCCGCGTGGGAACGGGCGGACACGTGGTGGCCAGCGACCTCAAGCCGCAGCACGTGCCCGACCATCCACGGATCGAGGCGATCCAGCACGACCTCGCCAGCGACCCGTGGCCGGAGCCGAAGTTCGACCTGATCCACGCCCGGCTGCTGTTGATGCACCTGCCCGACAGGGAGGCCATCGCGGTGAAGCTGGCCGGGCACCTGCGGCCGGGCGGCGCGCTGGTGCTCACCGACTGGTACCGCGCCGCCGACGAGGGCCTGTTCACGTCCCAGGTCGACGAGGACACGGCGCGCGTCTTCCAGGAGTACCACGACGGCGTGCACAAGCTCGCCGGTCAGGCCGGTATGGACTTCGACTGGGCGGCCCGCACGCCGGACGTGCTCTCCGCCGCCGGCTACCGGGACATCACGGTGCGGGACTATCAGGCACCGGGACAGGGCGGGGCACCGTCCGCGCGCCTCGCCCGGCTGCACAGCAGCATGCACGAGCCCTTCCTGCTGAATCAGACGAGCCTGACGGAGGCCGATCTTTCCGTGATCCGGGAGAAGCTTCTCGACCCGGAATTCGAGATGGTCACCAACCACACGTACACGACCATCGTCCGGGCACCGAAGTGAGGATGCGCGGCGACGCGGGCTGCGCCGTGAGTGCCCCGGCTCCGTCCGCCGCGCGCACTCGCTTGAGTAACGGAACAGGCTGACTCAAGTACCGCACAAAGACTGGGACAAGGCCATCGTGCACCCGGGTTGAACGTCACCGTTCTTCCCGAGCGCTGCACGGTGGCCCCTGCCTGTTCAGGGGTGGTACGAACCGGCGCGGCGGAAGCGCGCGCAGGGCGCACAACTCCTCAGGCGTGCCGCCGTGTACCCCAAACATCAATCTTGTCAGGAGGCGGAGCCACAGACTACCGTCTGTCGTATGCCAGCGAGCATATGGGGGAATTAATGGCAGCTTCTGCGGCATCGGTATCTGCGGCAATGCGAAATGTGGATTTCGCGGCCGATCATGCCATCCAGGAACTGGCGAGCATCTCCATACGGATCTGTCGCAGCGAAAGACGGATAAAACCCGGTGTGTGCGCCGCCCTCGGAAATCCCTCATGGCACTCCGCGTCCCAATCGGGGGCGGGCCATGGGGCCTGACCACGTCGGTCGGCTACGGATAGTACTGATCGACGACCACACGCTGCTGCGCGAGGTGGTGCGCGCGGCGCTCGACATGGAACCGGACATGGTCGTGGTCGGCGAGGCCGCCAGCGGCACGGCCGGCATCCTGCACTGCAAGTCCGAGCAGCCCGACGTCGTGCTGCTCGACGTGAACACCCCCGACGGGTCGGTCACCGAGACCGTGCACGCCATCCGCACGATATCGCCGAACGCCAGGATCCTGATCGTCAGCATGCGTGACGACCCGGTCCTCGTGCGCCAGTTGCTCGACTGCGGTGTGCGTGGCTATCTGAACAAGTCGGTGAGCCGGACCGATCTGGTGTCCAGCATCCGCGCGGTGTGCGCCGACGACATCCGCATCGTTCTGCACGTGTCCCCCGACGCGCTCACCTACATTGCCGCGGCGTCGAACTGCTCGGACATGCTCACCAAACGGGAGCTGGAGATTCTGACCCTGGTGAGCAAGGCCATGAGCAATCGGCAGATCTCGCGACGCCTGACGATCGCGGAGGGCACGGTGAAGCGGCACCTGGGCACCATCTTCACCAAGTTGGGTGCGCGTTCCAGGCTCGACGCGGTCAACAAAGCGGTTTCCATCGGGCTCATCGCCCGCGCCGGATAGGACGCTCGTGACAGTTCCCCGACGTGCTGGTTCGGGGGCCCCTTTGAGGATTGCTCGTAGCGCCTTCGTAGCTGATAAGAGAGGCGCAATACGACGCGCTTCCCCGGGTTGTTGCCGCCGCCCGCGACTGGTCTAATCGCTGTCTGGAGAGCCTTTGTTCCCCGTTCTCAGGGGGACGTAATCCGGAAGTATCCGCAGGTGCAGATGAATTCGTTCTCGCCCGGCGTCCGGCAGGCAGTCACTACTGAATCCGGTCACTGGGCGGAACCATCAAGGGGAGGTACGCAGACCGTGACAAGCTTGAAGGGCAAGACCGCGCTGGTGACCGGTGGCCGGACCGGCATCGGCTTCGGCATCGCCACCGCACTGGTCGAGCGGGGCGCGAACGTGGTGATCACCGCGCGCAGTGAGGACAAGCTGCGTGAGGCGGCCGCCCAGCTCGGCGACGACCGGGCCATCGGCATCGTGGGCGAGGCCAGCGACCCCGAGCACGCGCGGAGCGCGGTGGCGGCCGCCGTCGAGCGGTTCGGTTCGCTCGACCTGCTGGTGAACAACGTCGGCGGTACGGAGAGGGACGGCCGCCGCCTTGTCGACACCGACGTGGCGACGTATCTGCGCACCATCGAGATGAACCTGGTGACCTCGCTGACCTGGGTCCAGGCGGCCTGGCACGGCTGGCAGGGCGAGCACGGCGGCGCCATCGTCAACGTGTCCTCGATCGCCAGCCTGCTCGCCGTTCCCGACGGCACCTCGTACGGGACGGCCAAGGCGGCGCTGAACCACTTCACCCGGCAGATGGCGAACGAACTCGCGCCCGGGGTCCGGGTGAACGCCGTCGCGTCCGGCACGGTGCTCACCGACTTCACCAGGGTGAACGTCGAAGGCCGGGAGGAGAAGGTGCTCGGCGGCATCCCGCTGAAGCGCCTCGGAGAGCCCTCCGACGTGGGCGCGGCCGCGGCCTTCCTGCTCTCGGACGACGCGGCCTGGATCACCGGGCACACCCTCGTCGTCGACGGCGGCCGGCTGCTCCACAACCGCTAGTACGGAATCCAGAGGCAAGAACAGGTAGTTCGGTATCGGCGTGATCGAGGATCGCCTCCCCGCGATCCTCGATCCGTCACCAACGGCCCCCCGCGGCACCGGAACTACCGGGTGACCGGCTCTGAACGGGACCTGTCCGACGCCCCCCAGTCCGACCAGGAGTCGCGTCCGGCAAGGACCTCCTGGTGCAACTCCTGCAGCACCTCCGACGGTTCGAGCCCGAGTTCGGTCGACAGCGTCCTGCGGAGGTGCTGGTAGGCCACCAGCGATTCGTTGCGCCGCCCGCTGGAGGCCAGCGCCTTGATCAGCTGTGCGTGATACCACTCGTTGAGCGGTTCGGTGAGCAGCATGGCCTTGAGCTCCCCGACGAGTTCCCGGTGCCGGCCGAGCATCGCGTCGGCCTGGATGCGCAGTTCGACGGCGTGCGCCCGCTGCTCCCCGAGATGGACGACGTGCGCCTGGATGGAAGGACCGGCCGTCACATCGGCGAGCGCCGGCCCCGACCAGAGGCCGAGCGCCTGCCGGAGCAGTCTCCCCGCCGCGGCCGGATCGCCGGAGGCCAGCGCGACGCGCCCCTGCTCCGCCAGCCGGAGAAACGCTTCGAGGTCCAGCTGGCCCGGCTCCACCCGGAGCATGTAGCCGGTGCCGCACGTGGCGAGCACCTGCTCGACCGAGTGGTCGGGCACCCACGGTTCGAACTGCCGCCGCAGCTGGTAGATGTACGTCTGCGCGGTGGGCACGGCGCTCTTCGGCGGCTTGTCACCCCACAGTTCATCGATGATCGCGTCGAGCATGACGATGTTGTTCGCGCACAGGAGCAGCTGCGCCAGCACACGCCGCGCCATCGGCGCGGTCGGCGTGCAGTCGCCCAGATCGTTGGTGACGGTAAGACGGCCGAGTATCTGGAATCGCAACACGGGCGAAAGCCTCCACGCGGAGTTCGTTGGGACGGGCCTCGATTCAGACTCTGCCGAGCGCTTTGCTCGGCAAGCAATGCTTCGAGGCGAAGGTCCCACGCCGGTGACCGTGTCGGGTCGCGTCGACTACAACCTTCGCTGCATTCCCTGGGCGAAAGGTTTACGTCCGGCGGTGCCGGCCAGCCCCTGAGAGCAGAGTGGAATCCGCTGTCATGACAGAGAACTTCGTGAAATCGAGTGGTCACGACGTCGTCGCGGTGGTCGGTCTGTCGTGCCGCCTTCCCGGTGCGAGCTCCCCCGAGGCGTACTGGGACCTGCTGTCGTCCGGCCGGGAGGCCGTCGCAGAGGTGCCCGCCGACCGCGCCGCGCACGTCGGCGCGCGGGTGGGCAGGGCCGGGCTCGTCGAGGGGGTCGCGGACTTCGACGCGGGCTTCTTCGGGGTGTCGCCGCGCGAGGCCGCGGCGATGGATCCGCGGCAGCGACTGATGCTCGAACTGGCGTGGGAAGCCCTTGAGCGCGCGGGAATCGACCCGTCGGTGGTGCGCGGCATTCGGGCGGGAGTCTTCCTCGGGGCCATGGGGGACGACTATGCCGGTCTCGTGCACGACCGGGGCGCGGAAGCGATCGACAGTTTCACGCTGTCCGCGCTCCAGCGCGGCATCCTCGCGAATCGCATCTCGTTCTTCCTGGGCCTTTCCGGCCCGAGTGTGGTCGTGGATTCCGCGCAGTCCTCGGCTCTGGTCGCCCTGCACCAGGCGTACGAGAGCGTGCGCCGCGGGGAGTCGACCTGGGCCCTCGCGGGCGGGGTGAACCTGATCCTCTCGCCGGAGTCGACGGCGGCCGCGAGCGAGTTCGGCGCGCTGTCGCCGGACGGCCGGTGCTACACCTTCGACGCGCGCGCCAACGGGTACGTGCGCGGCGAGGGCGCCGGCATGGTGGTCCTCATGCGCCTCGCGGACGCCATCGCGTACGGCCACGACGTGGTGTGCGTGATCCGCGGCGGCGCGGTGAACAACGACGGCGGCGGCGAGCAGCTGACCACGCCGAGCAGGCCGGGGCAGGAGCAGCTGCTGCGGATGGCCCTCTCCGCGGCGGGCGTCGACGCCACCGACGTGGGATACGTGGAGCTGCACGGCACCGGCACGCCCGTCGGGGACCGCGTGGAGTCGGCGGCCCTGGCCACGGTCTTCGGGGACCGGGACCGGCCGCTGGTGGTGGGGTCGGCCAAGACCAACGTGGGGCATCTGGAGGGGGCGGCGGGGGTCGCCGGCTTCCTCAAGGCGGCGCTGGCGGTCCAGCGCGGCCAGGTGCCGGCGAGCCTGAACTTCACCGCTCCGCCGGACGACGTCCCGCTCACCGAGCTCGGCATCGAGGTCGCCGCCGAACTGCGCGACTGGCCGGGCGACGGGCCCCGGGTGGCGGGCGTGTCGTCGTTCGGGATGGGCGGGACGAACTGCCATCTGGTGCTCGCCCAGGCCCCGGATCCGCTGCCGGTGGAGGACAGCCGCCCCGGCCGCCCGGCCGAGGAGGGCCGCCCCGTCGCGGAGGGCCACCCCGAGAGGGCGGCCACGATCCCCTGGCTCGTGTCCGGCGGCACCGCCCAGGCACTGCGCGCCCAGGCCGAGCGCCTCGCCGACCACCTGGCCGCGCAGGACGGTCCGGATCCGCTCGACATCGGATTCTCGCTGGCGACCACCCGCGCCGCCCTCGCCCACCGCGCCGTCGTGATCGGCGCCGACGCGGCCGAGCTGAGCGAGGGCCTGACCGCCCTTGCGGCGAACGAGCCCGCGCCGCACGTCGTGTCCGGTGTCGTCGCCGACGGCGGCACCGCGTTCATGTTCACCGGGCAGGGCGCGCAACGCACCGGCATGGGCCGGGAGTTGTACGCGCAGTTCCCGGTGTTCGCCGAGGCCTTCGACGCGGTGTGCGCGGAACTGGATCCGCTGCTCGGCCGCGGGGTGCGGGAGATCGCGTGGTGCGACGACGACCTGCTCGGCCGGACCCGGTACACGCAGGCGGCGCTGTTCGCGCTGGAGACGGCGTTGTTCCGCCTGGTGGAGTCGTTCGGCGTGCGTCCGGACCACCTGATCGGCCATTCGATCGGCGAGGTCACCGCCGCGCACGTCGCGGGGGTGCTCTCGCTGCCCGACGCCTGCAAGCTCGTCGCGGCACGCGGACAGCTGATGCAGGCGGCGCCCTCCGGCGGGGCGATGGTGGCCGTCAATGCCGCCGAGGACGACGTACGGGCCGTGCTGCCCGAGTCCGGGGTCAGCGTCGCCGCCGTCAACGGGCCCAACTCGGTAGTGATATCCGGTGACACCGAACCGGTGCTCGCGTTGGCGGAGTCCTTCCGCGCCGAGGGAGTGAAGACCAAGCAGCTGACCGTCAGCCACGCGTTCCACTCCCACCACCTCGACGGAGTCCTGGACGAGTTCGCCGACGCCATCCGCGGGCTGACCTTCCACGCCCCCCGGATCCCCGTCATCTCGAACCTCACCGGACGCCC
Organism: Streptomyces sp. NPDC059003; assembly: GCF_042740445.1. Lineage (NCBI taxonomy): Bacteria > Bacillati > Actinomycetota > Actinomycetes > Kitasatosporales > Streptomycetaceae > Streptomyces > Streptomyces sp. NPDC059003. The sequence continues at coordinate 12,047 of NZ_JBHYJH010000086.1, forward strand.
CGCCACCACCGACGAGCTGACCGACCCGGGCTACTGGGCACGCCACATCCGCGGCACCGTCCGCTTCGCCGACGGCATCCGCGCCCTGCACGGCGCGGGCGTCTCCCGCTACCTCGAGCTCGGCCCCGACCCCGTACTCGCCGGCATGGCCCGGGAAACCCTCGCCGAGCAGGCACCGGCGGCGGTGTCCACCCTGCGCACCGGGCAGCCGGAAGTCCGCGCCCTGCTCAGGGCGCTCGGCACGATGCACGCCACCGGCGTGGACGTGGACTGGACGCGGCTGCTCAGCGGCGGCCGCAGGATCGCGCTGCCCACGTACGCCTTCCAGCGCCGCCGGCACTGGATCGGTGAGGCGCGCGAGGCCGCGTCCGCCGCGGAGCCGAGGCAGCGGCACGACCGCGACGGCGTGCTCGACATGGTGCGCAGACACCTGGCGGCGGTCCTGGGGTACGACGCGGCCGACATGACGCCGCTGACGTCGTTCAAGGACCTCGGCCTCACCTCGCTCACCGCGGTCGAGCTGTGCGCCGGGCTCTCCGGAGAGCTGGGTCTGGTCCTGTCCGGATCCCTGGTGTTCGACCATCCCACCCCTGACCGGTTCGCGACGTACCTGCACGCGGAGCTCACCGGACACGGCGACGCGGGTGCCGCGGTGGGCATCCGGGCAGAGGGCAACAGCATCGCCGCACGGGGCGACGGCACCGCCGACGACGCGATCGCCATCGTCGGGATGGGGTGCCGGTATCCCGGCGGCGCGGCGACGCCGGGCGAGCTGTGGGACCTGGTGCGGTCGGGCCGGGACGCCGTCGGCGGGCTGCCGCGCGATCGCGGCTGGGACCTGGACAACCTCTTCGACCCGGACCCGGCGACCTCGGGGCGGACCTACGTACGGCACGGCGGTTTCCTCGACGACGTCGCGGGATTCGACGCCGGGTTCTTCGGGGTGTCCCCGCGCGAGGCGCTGGCGATGGATCCGCAGCAGCGGCTGCTCCTGGAGACCGCGTGGGAGGCGCTGGAGGACGCCGGGATCGAGCCCGGTTCGCTGCGCGGCAGCAGGACGGGCGTGTTCGTCGGGGCCATGGCGGGCGACTACGGCCCGCGGCTCGACACTCCGTACGGCGGCGTCGACGGATATGTGCTCACCGGCAACACCGGCAGCGTCACGTCCGGCCGCCTTGCGTACTTCCTGGGTCTGGAGGGGCCCGCGGTGACGGTGGACACGGCGTGTTCGTCGTCGCTCGTCGCCCTGCACCAGGCCGCCCAGGCGCTGCGGAGCGGTGACTGCGCCCTGGCGGTGGCCGGTGGCGTGACCGTGATGTCCTCGCCCGGAATGCTGGTGGAGTTCTCCCGCCAGCGGGGGCTGTCCGCCGACGGCCGGTGCAAGGCGTTCGCGGAGGCGGCCGACGGCACCGGCTGGGGCGAAGGAGCGGGCCTCGTCCTCCTTGAGCGCCTGTCCGACGCGCGCGCCAACGGGCACCGGGTCCTTGCGGTGCTGCGGGGTTCGGCGGTCAATCAGGACGGAGCTTCGAACGGCCTGACCGCGCCGAACGGCCCGTCACAGCAGCGAGTCATCCGCGGCGCGCTGGCCAACGCCGGACTCACCGGCGCGGATGTCGACGTGGTCGAAGCCCATGGCACGGGCACCGAACTCGGCGACCCGATCGAAGCGCAGGCCCTGCTGGCCACGTACGGGAAGGAGCACTCCCCGGAACAGCCGCTGTGGCTCGGCTCGCTGAAGTCGAACATCGGTCACACCATGGCGGCGGCCGGGGTCGGCAGCGTCATCAAGATGGTGGAGGCGCTGCGTCACGGTGTGCTGCCGCCGACGCTGCACGTGGATGAGCCGACGTCACACGTGGACTGGGATGCCGGGGGAGTCCGGTTGCTCACCGAGCTCCGCGAGTGGCCTTCGACGGATCGGCCGCGTCGTGCCGGGGTGTCGTCGTTCGGCATCAGCGGCACCAACGCGCATGTGATCCTGGAGCAGGCGCCGCAGCCGGAGCCGTCGGAGCCCCCGTCCCCGGAGGGGCCAGTCGGGTGGGTCCTTTCGGCGCGGACCGAGGAGGCGCTGCGGGCGTACGCGGGACAGATCGCCACCGCCGCCCCCTCCGATGTGTCCACCGTGGACATCGCCACGACGCTGGCGGCACGCTCCGCGTTCGAGCACCGTGCCGTGGTGGTCGGCTCCACCCGCGAGCAACTCCTCGCCGGACTCACGTCCGTGGCGGAGGGCCTTCCCTCGGACACGGTGATCACCGGACGTGCACGGGACGGCAAGACCGCGCTGGTGTTTCCGGGACAGGGTTCGCAGTGGGACGCGATGGCCCGTGACCTGTACGCGACCGCTCCGGTGTTCCGTGCCCGCATCGACGACTGCGCACAGGCGCTGTCCGCGTACGTCGACTGGGACTTGCTGGAGGTGTTGCTGACCGACGACGGCGCGCCGCTGTTGACCCGGGTGGATGTGGTGCAGCCGGCGCTGTTCGCGGTGATGGTGTCGCTGGCCGCGCTGTGGCAGTCGTATGGGCTGCGGCCGGACGCAGTGATGGGCCATTCCCAGGGAGAGATCGCCGCGGCCTGCGTCGCCGGGGCCCTGTCGCTGGAGGACGCGGCTCGCGTCGTGGCGCTGCGCAGTCAGGCGATCCGCGCGCTGGCCGGGCAGGGCGGCATGGTGTCCATCGCGCTGTCCGTCGACGAAGTGCGGCCGCGTTTGCAGCAGTGGGACGGTGACATCGGCATCGCCGCGATCAACGGCCCTGGTTCCACGGTGGTGTCCGGCAGCGCGCAGGGCCTCGACGAGCTGCAAGCCGTCTTCGAGGCCGATGGCGTACGCACCTGGCGCATCCCCGTCGACTACGCCTCGCACTCCCCGCACGTCGACCAGATCCGCGACCGCATCCTGGAGCTGCTGGCGCCGATCCGCCCGCAGGCCGGCACCATCCGCTTCTACTCCACCGTCACCGCACAACACATCGACACCACCGAACTCGACGCGGAGTACTGGGTCCGCAACCTCCGCGGCACGGTCGAGTTCGAAGCCACCACCCGGCTGCTGCTGGCGGACGGCTACGACACCTTCATCGAGTCGAGCCCGCACCCCGTCCTGGCTCCCGGAGTGCAGGAGACCATCGACAGCACACCGACTCCCGCCCGGAGCATCGGCACACTGCGCCGTGACAACGGCGACCTGACCAGCTTCCTGCGCGCCACCGGCGAAGCCTTCACCGCCGGAGCCACCTCCCACTGGAGCCCTGCGCAGCAGCACAAGGGCAGCCATGTCACCCTGCCCACCTATCCCTTCCAGCGGGCGCACTACTGGCTCACCCCCGACACCGGCCGACGCGATGTCAGCGCCGTCGGCCTGACGGCGGCCGGTCACCCCCTGCTCGGCGCTGTCACCGAGGGTGCGGCCAGCACGGTGTTCACCGGTCGGATCTCCCTGGCCACTCACCCGTGGCTGGCCGACCACGAAGTCGCCGACACCGTCGTGGTGCCCGGCGCCGCCTTCGTCGAGCTGGCCGTGCACGCCGCCGACCTGGTGGGGTGCGGCGCCGTGCGCGAGCTGACCGTGCAGGCCCCGCTCGTCCTGAGCGAACAGGGCGCGGTGAGGCTCCGGGCGGAGGTCGGCGAGCCCACCGGCGACGGCGCGCGCCCGATACGTATCGACGCACGCCCGGACACCGGCGCCGACGCCTCCTGGACGTGCCACGCCACAGGCGTCCTGGACATCGAGACGCCGACCCCGGACTGGGACCTCACCGCCTGGCCCCCCGCCGGGGCCGAGCCCGTCGACATCTCGTACGACACCCTCGCCACCGCCGGATACCAGTACGGCGAAACCTTCCAAGGGCTGCACCAGATGTGGCGCCACAACGACCACATCTACGCCGAGGTCGCCCTCCCCACCGACCCCGACACCTACACCCTCCACCCCGCCCTCCTCGACGCCACACTCCACGCCGCACTGCTGGGCCAGGACCTGCCCAACGACGGCCGGATACGGCTGCCGTACGCCTGGGAAGGCGTGACGCTGCACGCTTCCGGCGCCGCCGCGCTGCGGGTGTCCGTGACGACCGCGGGGGACAACGCGCTGCGGCTGCGCGCGGCGGACGGCGCCGGCATGCCCGTCGCCGAGGTGGCGTCCCTCACCATGCTGCCGGCCGACCTCACCGACCTCGGTGCTCCGGCCGTGCACCGGGACTCCCTGCTGCGCCTGGAATGGCTGCCCGCGCCGTCGACGGACGCAAGCCCGCCCACCGGGCTCGCGCTGCTCGGCCACGACCCGTTCGGCCTGCGCTCGGGAACGGGCGTCGACTGGCACGAGTTCACCGAACTGGCCGCGATACCCGGCGACTCGCCCGACGTGGTCGTGTGCGTCGGAGGCGACGGCGCGCCGGACGTCCCGGCGGCCGCCCGCACGGCGCTGTACGGGGCGCTCGACCTGGTCCAGGCATGGCTGTCCGACGACCGGTTCGCGGACGCACGGCTCGTCGTGGTGACCCGGCGCGCGGTCATGACCACAAGCGGCGAGCCCGTACCGGACCTCGCCGCCGCGCCCCTGTGGGGGCTGCTCCGCTCCGCGCAGAACGAGAACCCCGGCCGCCTCGTCCTGGTCGACGTGGACGACGACGACCGCTCGCTCGCCGCGCTGCCCGCCGCACTGGCCGGTGACGCCACCCAGTTCGCGCTGCGGGACGGGCACGTCGTGGTGCCGAGACTGACCAGGCCGAGCGCCAAGGACCGACTGCGGGAACCGGCAGGCGTGCCGTCGCCGTCGGACGCCGAGGGCCAGGAGTCGCCGTCGGACGCCGAGAGCCAGGGCGGGCCGGAGCCGCTGTCACGGTGGGACACCGACGGCACCGTGCTGATCACCGGTGGTACGGGCACACTCGGCAGGCTCTTCGCCCGGCACTTGGTCACGCGGCACGAGGTGCGGAACCTGCTCCTTGTCTCCCGGCGCGGGCCGGACGCCCCCGGAGCCGCGGACCTGGTCGCCGAACTGTCCGGCCTGGGCGCCGAGGTGACGGTGGCCGCGTGCGACGCGGCCGACCGGGACGCGCTGTCCGCACTGCTCGCGGCCATCCCGGCGGACCACCCGCTCACCGGCGTGGTGCACACCGCGGGGACCCTGGACGACGGGCTGATCTCCGGGATGACGCCGGAAAGCCTCGACACGGTCCTGACGCCGAAGCTGGACGCGGCGTGGCACCTGCACGACCTGACCCGCGACCTCGGCCTGTCCGCGTTCGTCCTGTTCTCCTCGATCATGGGCACGATCGGCAACGCGGGCCAGGGGAACTACGCCGCCGCGAACGTGTTCCTCGACGCGCTCGCCCAGCACCGCCACGCCACCGGACTGCCCGCGACCTCGCTCGCGTGGGGCTTCTGGAGCGAGCGCAGCGAACTGACCGGCGACCTGGCCGACACGGACCTCGCCCGCATGGCACGCACCGGCCTCAAACCACTGCCGTCGGACGAGGGCGTCGCGCTGTTCGACGCGGCGCTCGCCCGTGGTGCGGCCACCGCGACACCGGCCGCGCTCGACCTGGACCGGCTGCGCGCGCGGGCCGCCGAGGCGAGCCTGCCGGAGGTGCTGCGCGGCCTCGTCCGGGCGCGGCGCACGGCGACCGCGGTCACGGCGACCGGCTCGACGCTCGCCGACCGCCTCGCCGGACGCCCGGCCGAGGACGTCGACCGCGAACTGCTCGACCTGGTGCGCTCCCACACCGCCGCCGTGCTGGGCCACGCAGGCGCCGGTTCCGTACAGCCGGACATCGCGTTCCGGGAACTCGGCCTCGACTCGCTGTCCGCGATGGAGCTCCGCAACCGGCTCAACGACGTCACCGCACTGCGGCTCCCGGCCACCGTCGTGTTCGACCACCCCACCCCGTCCGGCCTGGCCGCGCTCCTGCGCGCGGAACTCCTCGGCGGGACCACCCCGGCCGTCACACCGGCGGCCGCGGCACTCGCCCCGGCAAGGGACGACGAGCCGGTCGCCGTCGTCGGCATGGGGTGCCGGTACCCCGGAGGTGTGCTGTCGCCGCAGGGCCTGTGGGACCTCGTGCGGTCGGAGCGGGACGCCGTCGGCGGGCTGCCGCGCGATCGCGGCTGGGACGTGGACAACCTCATCGACCCGGACCCGGGGCGCACCGGCAAGAGCTATGTCGACAAGGGCTACTTCCTCGACGACGCGGGGGAGTTCGACGCCGGGTTCTTCGGCATCTCGCCGCGCGAGGCACTGGCCATGCACCCGCAGCAGCGGCTGCTCCTGGAGACCATGTGGCAGACGCTGGAGGACGCCGGGATCGAGCCCGGTTCGCTGCGCGGCAGCAACACGGGCGTCTTCGTCGGCGCGATGTTCCAGGAGTACGGGCCGTCGATGCACGACGGTTCGGCGGAGGCCGACGGGCTGCTGCTCACCGGCACCATGGGCAGCGTCGTGTCCGGCCGCCTTGCGTACTTCCTGGGTCTGGAGGGGCCCGCGGTGACGGTGGACACGGCGTGTTCGTCGTCGCTCGTCGCCCTGCACCAGGCCGCTCAGGCGGTGCGCAGCGGTGAGTGCGGTCTGGCGGTGGCCGGTGGCGTCAGTGTGATGTCCTCGCCGGGCGTGCTGGTGGAGTTCTCCCGCCAGCGGGGGCTGTCCGCCGACGGTCGGTGCAAGGCGTTCGCGGAGGCGGCCGACGGCACCGGCTGGGGCGAAGGGGCGGGCCTCGTGGTGCTTGAGCGCCTGTCCGACGCGCGCGCCAACGGGCATCGGGTCCTTGCGGTGCTGCGGGGCTCGGCGGTGAACCAGGACGGTGCGTCGAACGGCCTGACCGCGCCGAACGGCCCGTCGCAGCAGCGAGTGATCCGCGGGGCGCTGGCCAACGCCGGACTCACTGCCGCCGATGTCGATGTCGTCGAAGGACACGGCACGGGCACCACGCTCGGCGATCCGATCGAGGCGCAGGCCCTGCTGGCCACGTACGGGCAGGAGCACTCCGACGATCAGCCGCTGTGGCTGGGTTCGCTGAAGTCGAACATCGGTCACACCATGGCGGCGGCCGGCATCGGCGGTGTCATCAAGATGGTGGAGGCGCTGCGTCATGGAGTGCTGCCGCCGACGTTGCACGTGGACGCGCCGAGCTCACATGTGGACTGGAGCACTGGTGGGGTCCGGTTGCTCACCGAAGCGCGGGAGTGGCCCGAGGTGGGGCGGCCGCGTCGTGCCGGGGTGTCGTCGTTCGGCATCAGCGGCACCAACGCTCATGTGATCCTGGAGCAGGCGCCGCAGCCGGAGCCGTCGGAGCCCTCGTCCTCGGAGCCGCCTGCGGAGGCTCCGGTCGGGTGGGTGCTTTCGGCGCGGACCGAGGAGGCGCTGCGGGCGTACGCGGGACAGATCGCCACCGCCGCCGACTCCGAAGTGCCGCTCGTGGACATCGCCACGACACTGGCCGGGCGTACCGCGTTCGAACATCGCGGTGTGGTGGTCGGCTCCACCCGTGAGCAACTCCTCGCCGGTCTGAAGTCCCTCGCGGACGATGTTCCCGCCGATGACGTGGTGACGGGCACCGCTGGAACCGGCAAGGCGGTGCTGGTGTTTCCGGGGCAGGGTTCGCAGTGGGACGCGATGGCCCGTGACCTGTACGCGACCGCTCCGGTGTTCCGCGCGCGCCTTGAGGAGTGTGCGCAGGCGCTGTCCGCGTACGTCGACTGGGACTTGCTGGAGGTGTTGCTGACCGACGACGGCGCGCCGCTGTTGACCCGGGTGGATGTGGTGCAGCCGGCGCTGTTCGCGGTGATGGTGTCGCTGGCCGCGCTGTGGCAGTCGTATGGGCTGCGGCCGGGCGCGGTGTTGGGCCACTCCCAGGGGGAGATCGCCGCGGCGTGTGTCGCTGGTGCGTTGTCGCTGGAGGACGCGGCTCGGGTGGTGGCGCTGCGCAGTCAGGCGATTCGTGCGCTGGCGGGGCAGGGCGGCATGGTGTCGATCGCGCTGTCGGTCGATGAGGTGCGGCCGCGTTTGCGTCAGTGGGACGGTGATATCGGCATCGCCGCGATCAACGGCCCTGGTTCCACGGTGGTGTCCGGCAGTGCGCAGGGCTTGGACGAGCTGCAAGCCGTCTTCGAGGCCGATGGCGTACGCACCTGGCGCATCCCCGTCGACTACGCCTCGCACTCCCCGCACGTCGACCAGATCCGTGAGCAGGTCCTCGACCTGCTGGCGCCGATCCGCCCACGGCCCAGTGAGGTGCACTTCTATTCGACCGTCATGGGGCAGCGGGTCGACACCACGGAGTTGGATGCCGACTACTGGTTCCGCAACCTTCGCACCACGGTGGAGTTCGAGGCCACCACGCGGCTGCTGCTGGCGGACGGCTACGACACCTTCATCGAGTCCAGCGCCCACCCCGTGCTGGCTCCGGGTGTGCAGGAGACCATCGACAGCACACCGCATCCCGCCCGCAGCATCGGCACACTGCGGCGCGACAACGGCGACCTGACCAGCTTCCTGCGCGCCACCGGCGAAGCCTTCACCGCCGGAGCCACCACGCACTGCGTCCCCGCGCGGCAGCACGACGGCAGCCATGTCACCCTGCCCACCTATCCCTTCCAGCGGGCGCACTACTGGCTCACCCCCGACACCAACCGACGCGATGTCAGCACCGCGGGACTGACCGCGGCTGACCATCCGCTGCTCAGCGCCATCACCGACGGCGCCACCAGCACGGTGTTCACCGGCCGGATCTCCGTGGCCGCCCACCCCTGGCTGGCCGACCACGAGGTCGCCGGCACCACCGTGCTCCCCGGGTCCGTGTTCGTCGAGCTTGCGGTGCACGCCGCCGACCGGGTGGGTTACGGAACCATCCGGGAACTGACCGTGCAGACCCCGCTGATACTCCCCGAACACGGTGCCGTACGGCTCCGCGTAGAGGTCAGCGAGCCCACCACGGGCGACGGCGCACGGCCGATACGTATCGACGCCCGCCCGGACATGAGCACCGACACGTCCTGGACGTGCCACGCCACGGGCGTCCTGGACGTCGAGGCACCGTCCCCGGACTGGGACCTCACCGCCTGGCCTCCCGCGGGCGCGGAGCCCGTGGACATGTCGTACGACACCCTCGCCGCGTACGGATACGACTACGGCGAAACCTTCCAGGGGCTGCACCGGATGTGGCGCCACAAGCACCACATCTACGCGGAGATCGGCCTCCCCACCGACCCCGACACCTACAACGTCCACCCGGCCCTCCTCGACGCCGCGCTCCACGCCGCGTGCACCGAGGGCCCCCGGCTTGCGACGTCGTGGCGTGGCGTCGCCGTGCACGCGGTCGGCGCGTCCGCCCTGCGGGTGCGGATCGGCCCGAGCCGCACCGGCTCGGTGTCGATGATGCTGGCCGACACCGTGGGCGATCCGGTCGCCGAGCTCGCGGTCGGCACCACCCCCGTCGACGCGGGGCAGCTGCGGGCCGCCAGGGTCGCGCAACTCGACGCGCTGTACCGGGAGGTATGGGTCGACCACGTCGCGCACTCGTTGCCCCGCAAGGCGAACTGGGCGGTCGTGGGCGCGGATCCGCTGGGCGCCGCCGCGGGACTGACGGCCGCGGGCGTGGACGCCCAGGAGTACCCGGGGCTCGACGCCCTGGCCGCGGTCGGCGGGGGCGTGCCGGACTATCTGGTGCTCACCGTGCCGACGGGCGCGGAGGTCGCCGCCACCGCGCGGGAGACAGCGCGTCAGCTGGACGCGCTCCTGGCGACCGAAGCGTTCGCCGCGGTGACCGCGGTGTTCCTGACCACCTCCGTGGTACGGGCCTTCGACCGCGCGGGCACCGACCTCGGCGGCGGCGCGGTGTGGGGCCTGATCCGGTCCGCGCAGGCGGACAACCCCGGACGGTTCGTGCTGGCCGACGTGGACGCCGACGCAGCGTCGTGGCGGGCGCTGCCCTGGGCCGTCATGTCGGGCGAGCCGCAGCTGGCCCTGCGCGAGGGCCGGGCCAGGGTGCCGCGGCTCGCACCGGCGGGCGGGACGGCCGACGGTACGGAGCGGTTCGCCACGGGCGAGGGCACGACGCCGATCATGGGCGGTGGCACGACGCTGGTCACGGGCGAGGGCACGACGCTGGTCACGGGCGGAGCCACGCCGATGGGCGAACACCTGGCCCGGCACCTGGTGGCCGTGCACGGCGTGCGGCACCTGGTGCTCACCGGCGCCGAGGACCCCGTACTGGCCGCGGAGCTCACCGCGTTGGGTGCCACCGTCACCACCGCGGCGTGCGATCCGGGTGACCGCGCGGCGCTGCGCGAGCTGATCGACGGTCTGCCTGCGGAGCGTCCGCTGTCGATGGTGGTGTACGTGCCGCAGGGGCTGCCGAGCGACGCGACGCCTTCTCTGACCTCTCGGGAGCCTTCTCCGGCATCCTCGCTCACGCCGGATGCGATCGCCGAGGCGGTGCGCGCGACGGTCGGTGCCGCGGAGCTCCTGGACCAGGAGGCCGGGGCCGCCACCCTCGTCCTGTGCTCGTCGTTCGCCGGGACCCTCGGCGGCGACGCGACCGCCGCCTCGGCCGCGTCGGCCGCCGCACTGGACGCGCTCGCCCGACGGCGCCGGGCGCGCGGCGCCCCCGCGGTGTCGCTGGCCTGGGGGCCCTGGGCGCCGGGCGACGCACCGTCCCGTACCGGGATCGCGGGGGTGGGCGTGCTGGGGGCGCGGGAGGCGGTCGCGCTGTTCGACGCCGCCTGTGGCGCCGGCGAACCCGTGCTGATTCCGGCCAGGCTGGATCTGGCCGACCTCGCCCGGCAGGCCAGGACCGGGAAGGCGCTGCCGCCCGCGTTCCGGTCGCTGGTCAGGACCACCGGCAAACGCACGGCGGGCGGCGGCGCGGTCTCGCCGACCTCGCTGCGGGAACGGCTCGCGTCGATGGCGGAGGCCGACCGGCACCAGACGCTGTCCGACCTGATCTCCACGCAGATCTCGGCGGTACTGGGGCTCGATTCGCCCGATGTCGTGCAGCCGAACCAGATCTTCCGCGAGCTCGGGTTCGACTCGCTGTCGATTCTGACCCTGCGCAACCGCCTGAACTCGGCGACCGGCGTGCGGCTTGACGCCTCGTCGATGTTCCAGCAGTCGACACCGGACGACCTGGTCCAGCACCTCAAGCAAGCACTGCTCGAGAACTGACGCGGCAGAGGAGACGATGATGCACCCACCGCTCACGCAGTCCGAACGCGTCGTTGCCCCGACGGGACGCGGCTATCTGCTGGTCGAGTCGCATCCCGCCGGATGCCTGCGCAGCGTCGAGCTGATGCGGGCCGAGGTGCCGGAGCCCGGGAAGCCACCGGCGCGGCGGCCGACGGCGCTGGTGATCGGGTCGAGCGCGGGCTACGGCCTGGCGAGCACCGTCGCCGGGCTCGTGCGGTACGGCATCGACGGCGTCGGCATCGGTGTGGAGCGTCCGGCCGGGCGCCGCAGCGCGTCCGCCGGGTGGTACCGCACCGTCGCCACCGACGCGCTCGCCCGCGAGCTCGGGTCGGACTTCTCGTTCCGCAACGCCGACGCGTTCGCCGACACCACCAAGGCCGAGACGCTTGACCTGCTGGCCGAGCGGTTCGGCGGCGTGGACTACCTGATCTACAGCCTGGCCGCGCCCAAGCGCACCGATCCACGGAGCGGCACCACCTACCAGTCGGTGCTCAAGCCGCTCGGCACGCCGTACACCACGCGGAACCTGGAGTTCGCCGACGACGGCGCCGCGTACCTGCGGGAGGTCACCGTGGGTCCGGCGAACGAGGCCGAGACCGCCGCGACGGTCCGCGTCATGGGCGGCGAGGACTGGTCCCGCTGGATCACCGCCCTTGCCGAACGCGGGCTGCTGCGCGACGGCTTCCGCACGGTCGCCCTCTCCTACGTCGGCTCGCCGCTGACCTCGGCGATCTACCGCGCGGGCACGATCGGCGCGGCCAAGGCCGACCTGGAGGCCACCGCGGTCGCCCTGACCGAGCGCCTTGCCGCGGTGGGCGGCCGCGCCTACACATCGGTGAACGGCGCCGTGATCTCGCAGGCGTTGACCGCCATCCCCGGCATCCCGCTCTACGTCAGCCTGCTCCGCGGCGTCCTGGGCGACCGCTTCCCGTCGCCCGTCGCGCAGGCGCTCCAGCTGTGGGACCAGCTCACGTCGGACCATCCCGACCTGGACGAGTCCGGCCGCATCCGCCTCGACCGCTGGGAGCTGGCCGCGCCGGTCCAGGCCGCCGTGGCCGAACGCTGGCGGTCGCTCACCCCCGAAACCCTCACCGAGCAGGCCGACATCCCATGGTTCCGCACCCAGTTCCGTTCCCTGTTCGGCTTCGACGTCCCCGGCGTCGACTACGACACCCCGGTCGAGACGGACCTGCCCTGGCCGGCCCCGCGCTGATCCCCGAAGGCTGACGTTTCCGCGGGCCGACGTCTCCCGAGGACCGACGTCACCCGAGCAGCGCCGCGACCACCACCAACACCGGCACCGACGCCATCGTCGACAGCAGGATCGACTCCCGTGCGAGGCGTTCCGCCACCCGGTAGTGACTCGCGTACGTGAAGAGGTTCTGGGCCGCCGGAAGCCCCGACGTCACCACGACATCCAGCAGCCTCGCCCCGTGCAGGCCGAACACGCAGGACGCGAGCACCCACGCCGCCACCGGCTGGCCCACCGCCTTCAGCGCCGCCGACAGCAGCACCGGCGCCCGGTCCGCGCCCCGGCCGCCGGGCAGGGAACTCCCGCACAGCGAGATGCCGAACGCGATCAGGATCGTCGGGACGGACATGTTCGCGATGAGTTCCATCGGATCGAACAGCGGGGACGGGACGGTGAAGCCCGCCGCCGACACCGCGACGCCGGAAAGCGAGCCGATCGCGATCGGATTGCGGAACGGGGTCAGCAGCCGCTGTGCCCACGAAAGGCGCGCCTCCCCGGACGCCGCCCCGGACAGGTCGAGCACCGTCAGCGCCACCGGTGTCACGACGAGCTGCTGGAAGAGGAGGACCGGCGCCACGAGGGACGCGTCGCCGAGCACATAGACCGCGATCGGGATGCCCAGGTTCCCGGAGTTCACGTACGACGAGCACAGCGCGCCGATCGTGATGCAGCCCGTGCCCCAGCCGCGTACGACACCCACCGCGACGAAGATCCCGGCCGCCGCCGCCGTGGAGAGCGCCGTGACCAGCAGGCTCGGCGAGAGGATCACGGACAGGTCCGCCCGGGCCAGCATCGTGAACAGGAGCGCGGGCGTGGTCACATGGAAGGCCAGCTTGGTGAGCACCCGACGGCCGTCCTCGCCGAGATGCCCGCGCCGCCCGATGACGTAGCCGACCGCGATGACGACCGCGATGACCGCGAACCCGTTGAGAACTCCTTGCACGCCCGCCAGCCTCAACCGCGACCGAACCACCGGTCAACGTTGATCCACATCAACGTGATCCACCCCACTACGGCATGCGCGGGGAGCGCACGGACCGGGACCCACGACTGTCGGACCCATGACATTTCAGCCATGATCACCGTGGGGGTGAGGTGTCTTGATGAGGGGGGAAGCACCGATGACTGACGCGGTCCGTGCAGGTGCCGTCGACCGGGGGGCCGCCGGCCTCAGTGGCCGGGAGCGCGAATGGGACCTTCTCGACGGGCTCTTGGCGGGGGCCCGGGAGAGCAGGGGCGGCGCCGTGGTGCTCATCGGCGAGGCGGGGTCGGGCAAGACGGCGCTGCTCGACCGGTGTGCCGCGGCGGCGGACGGAGCCCGGCTGCTGCGGTGCACCGGTGTCCAGTCGGAGGCGGCGCTGCCGTACGCCGGTCTGCAGGTGCTCCTCCGGGGAGCCCTGGAGGAGGTCAGGGGCCTGCCGGAGCGTCAGGTGCGGGCGTTGCGCGGGGCCGTCGCGCTGGACGACGCGCCCGCCGGGGACCGCTTCCTGGTCGGGGCCGCGGTGCTCGGCCTGCTCGACGAGCTGTCCGAGGAGCGTCCCGTCGTGGTCCTGGTCGACGACGCGCACTGGCTGGACCTGGAGACCGTGGACGCGCTGCTGTTCGCGGCCCGTCGGCTCGGCATGGGGCGGGTGGCCATGGTGTTCGCCGCGCACGAGGACGCGGCGGTCCTCGACGCCGCGCCGGGCCTGCCGGTGCTGCACCTCGGGCCGCTGACCGACGAGCAGGGGGCGGCACTCCTCGCCGACCGGGCGCCCGATCTGCACGCCCACGTGAGCCGCCGGATCCTCGGGCTCGCGCGGGGCAATCCGCTCGCCCTGGTCGAGCTCGCGGGGGCCCTGACGGCGGCCCAGCGGAACGGGAGCGAGCCGCTGGACGCGCGGGAGATCGCCGTCCTTCCGGCCTCGTGGCGGGTACGGCGGATCTTCGACGACCGGATCCGGGCGCTGCCCGCGCCGACCCGCCTGCTGCTCACGGTCGCCGCGGCGGACGACACCGGTGACGTGGCGCTCGTGGTGGCGGCGGGAGAACGGGTGGGCGCGGCCGCCGGTGACCTCGGTCCCGCGGAGGCGGCGGACCTGGTGCGGGTGTCCGGGCGCCGCCTTGTGTTCCGGCATCCGCTGGCGCGGGCCGCCGCCTACCAGGGGGCGGTCCTCGGTGAACGGACGGCCGCCCACCGGGCGCTCGCCGAAGCGGCGTCGGCCGCCGGGGACATGGGCCGCCGGGCCTGGCACCTGGCCGCCGCGACCGTCGGCTACGACGAGGAGGTCGCCGCCGAACTGGAGCGCAGCGCCGAGCTGTTCCGCTCGCGGGGCGGCCGGGCGGCGGTCGCCGCTGCCTACCGGCGGGCCGCACGGCTCACCGCGGACCCGGAAGCCCGGTCGCTGCGCCTTGCCACCGCCGCCTCCGCCGCGGCGGAGGCCGGACAGGTGGAGCTCGCGGGGACGCTCGCCGACGAGGCGGGGCCGGTGAGCAGCCCGCCCGCGATGGCCAGGCTCGCCAGCGTCCGGGCGGCGCTCGAACACGGGCAGGGCCGCGCGGAGTCGGCGCGGCTGCTGCTCGTCGAGGCGGCGTCCGAGGTGACGGCGCACCGCCCCGCCATGGGGGCGTGGCTGCTGTTCGAGTCGGCCGCGATGGCCTGGGAGGCGCCGGCCCCGGCCGCGGCGGCCCGGGACACCCGGGCGCGGATGGCCGGTCTGGACTTCCGCGGGCATCCCGTGCACCGGGGCGCGGCCGGGGTGCTCGACATGCTGGCGGGCGATCCGGCGGGCGGGGCGGCGGCGATACGGGAGTTCGCCGGGTACGTCGTACGGACCCGGCACGAGCGCGGCCTGACCGACCAGGTGCGCCTGCACGGCTGGGACATGCTGCTCGGCGAGTACCAGGCGGTGCACGACGAGGTCGTCGCCCTGGAGCGGGAGTGCCGTGTGGAGGGTGCCGTCGGGGTGCTGCCGCGGGTGCTGCTGCGCCTCGCGCGGCTGCGCCTGTTCCTGGGCCGGCACCGGGACGCGTACACGACGGCGGTCGAGGGCCTGGAGATCGCTTGCGACACCGGTCAGCGCCATCTCGCCACGATGCTCAGCGGTGTCCTGGCGGTGCTCGCCGCGCTCGAAGGGGAGGAGCCGGGCGGCACGGAGGGGTCGGCGGGTGCCGACGGGCCGGACGGCGGGGGCGGCAGGGACCGCCCGGTCGGCGGGGACCGGACGGGCGGCGGGGACCGGACGGGCGGCGGGCGGGGGTCCGCCGGGAGGGCGGGGCGGGACCCGTACCTCGGTGTCGCGCCGATCCCGATCTGGCTCACCAGGGCCCAGGGCCTGCATCACCTCGGGCTCGGCCGCTACGACCGCGCGCTGCAACGCTTCGCGGCCCTGACCGGCGGCCCGCACCGGCACCTCATGGTCTCCGTGCACAGCCTGCCCGACCAGGTGGAGGCCGCCGTCCGGATCGACCGGGCCGCCGACGCCGTACGGGCCGCCGAGCGCTTCACGTGCTGGGCCGCGGCCACCGGGACCGCGTGGGCGGGGGCGGTGGAGCTGCGCTGTCGTGCCCTGCTCGCCGCCGACGACGCGGGGGCGGAGGAGTACTACGAGCGGGCGCTCGCCGCGCACGAGGGCGACGGCCGCCCGTTCGAGGAGGCACGCACCCAACTCCTGTACGGGGAGTGGCTGCGCCGGGCGAAGCGCAGGGTCGCCGCCAGACAGGCGCTGACCACGGCGCTCGAGTCGTTCGAGCGGATGTCGGCGGCCGCGTGGGCGGACCGGGCCCGCACGGAGCTGCGGGCCGCCGGTGCCGGCCAGGCCGCGCCGGCGGCGGGCGCGGATCTCGTGGGCCGACTGACCGCGCAGGAGCTGCGGGTGGTCCAGCTTGCGGCGACGGGTCTGAGCAACCGCGACATCGGCGCGCGCCTGTTCCTGAGCCCGCGCACGGTCGGCTACCACCTGTCCAATGCCTACCCGAAGCTCGGTGTGACGTCGCGGGCCGCACTGGGAGCGCTCAACCTGGGCTGACGTCCGCCTGCCGCCGTCACGACCGTCATATCCGTCACGTCCGTCACGTACGAGCCCTGGTACGGCACCCCGGTACGACACCTGGTCATTCGACGGATCCGCAGGCCCGGGCGCGATTCCTACTGTTCTCCCGTTCGAGGAACGTCCACTTGGGAGAGATCATGAGGGTTCTGGTACTCGGTGCCACCGGTTACATCGGCTCCGCGGTGGTGTCGCGCCTGACGCAGGAGGGCCACGACGTGGTGCCCCTGGTCAAGGACGCGACCGCGCTGCACCCGGACGTGCCGGTGCGGGTCGGCGACCTGGCCGACCCGGCGTCGCTGCGCGCGGCGGTGACGGACGACATCGACGCGGTGGTGCACCTGGCCGCGCCGACCGGCGACGAGGCGGTGGACACCGCCGCCGTGGAGGCGCTGCTCGCACCGCTGCGCGGCACGGGCCGGGCCTTCGTCTACACCAGCGGTGTATGGGTGCTCGGTGCCACCGGGGACGCCCCGCTGACCGAGGACGCCGACACCGACCCGATCGCGATCGTCGGCTACCGGCCGCGGGTCGAGCAGCGGGTCCTTGCCGCCGCCGGGGACGACGTGCGGGCGGCGGTGATCCGCCCCGGCATCGTGTACGGGCGGGACGGCGGCATCCCGGCCATGATGACCGGCTGGGCCCGGGAGCAGGGCGCGGGCCGCTACGTGGGTGCGGTCACGACCCGCTGGCCGATGGTCCACGTCGACGACCTCGCCGAGCTGTACGCCCTGACGCTCGCCAAGGGCGACGCGGGTGCCCTCCTGCATGGCGTGGCCTGGGAGTCCGTCCCGGCGGCCGCGGTCGCGGCGGCCGCCGATGTCGCTGCGGGCGGTACCGGCCGGGCCGAGCCGTGGTCGCTCGCCGAAGCCGCCGAGGCGGTCGGGGCACCGTTCGCCGAGGCGCTCGCGGTCGACCAGGTGGTGTCGGGCCGGCGCGCCGTCGAGCGGCTCGGCTGGCGGCCGAGCCGCCCGTACGTCCTCACCGAGCTCGCCGGAGGAAGCCGTGACTGACACCACCACCCCCGCACCCCCCATCTGCCGCACCTGCGGCACCCAGTACGCCGCCGCGCGCCCGGACTGCCCGGTCTGTCTGGACGAGCGGCAGTACGTGGGCCACGGCGGCCAGCAGTGGACGAGCCTCGCCGGATTGCGCGAGGACGGCCACAGCGGCCGCTTCGAGGAGCAGGGACCCGATGTGCTCGGCATCGGCGTCACGCCGCAGTTCGCCATCGGCCAGCGGGCCCTGCTGCTGCGCACCGCCGCGGGGAACGTGCTGTGGGACTGCGTGCCGTACCTCGACGACGCGATGGTGCGGGCCGTCGAGGAGCTCGGCGGCATCGACCACATCGCGATCAGCCACCCGCACTTCTACTCCTCGATGGTGGAGTGGGCGCACGCCTTCGACGCGCCGGTCCACCTGCACGAGGCCGACCGGCAGTGGGTGGGCCGGCCGGACCCGGCCGTGCGGTTCTGGAGCGGGCGCACGCTCCGGCTCACCGACGAGGTCACCCTGATCAACCCGGGCGTGCACTTCCCGGGCAGCGCGGTCCTGCACTGGAGCGCGGGCGACGGGGCGCTGTTCACCGGCGACGTGGTCAACGTCTGCCCGGACAACCGCTGGGTGACCCTCATGTACAGCTACGCCAACCACATCCCGGAGCGTCCGCACGCGGTCCGCGCGGCGGCGGACCTGCTCGCCGGCTACCGCTTCGAGCGGATCTACGGCGCTTGGTGGAACCGGGTCGTCGCCTCCCAGGGCAACGAGGTCCTCGCCCGGTCCGTCGAGCGCTACCTCCGCTTCGAACAGGCCACGGTCACGGACTGACGGTCCTTGACCGGGGGTTGCTGATGACGACCTTGCCGAAGGGGCCGCCGTTCGCGTAGTGGCGGTAGGCGTCCACGGCCGCGTCGAAGGGGAAGACGCGGTCGATCACGGGCCGCAGTCCGTGCGCCGCGATGAAGGTGTTCATCGCGGTGAACTGGGCGCGGCTGCCGACCGCGACGGTCCGGACGGTGGCACCGGAGGCGAACAGGGCACGGGTGTCGAGGGGCGCGGGGCTGTTGCCGACGAAGCCGACGCACGCGATCGTGCCCGCCAGGGCGATGGCGCGGACCGACTCGTGGAGCAGCCCCGCGACGTCGACGACGCGGTCGGCGCCCCGGCCGCCGGTGAGCGCCCGGACCTCGGCGGCCCAGTCGGGCGTGGCCGAGTAGTCGACGACCTCGTCGGCGCCGAGGCCGCGCAGCCGCGCGGCCTTGGCGGGACCGCTGGTCGTGGCGATCACGCGCGCGCCGAGGGCCTTGGCGAACTGGAGCGCGAAGAGGGAGACACCGCCGGAGCCCTGCACGACGAGGGTGTCGCCGGGCCCGAGGCCCGCTCCGTCACCGGTGAGCGCGTTCCACGCCGTGACCGCCACGCACGGCAGGGTCGCCGCTTCCTCGTACGACAGGTGCGCGGGGACGGCCACCAGCGAGTCCACGTCGACCAGGGCGAACTCGGTGAGCAGACCGTCCAGCGAGCCGCCGCGCTGGGCGAGGTGCTCGACGGCGAAGGGGCCGTCCTGCCAGGTAGGAAAGAGCGTGGCGGCCACGCGGTCACCGACGCGCACCGTGCCGCCGCCCGTGCCGCCGCCCGTGCCTCCACCCGGGCCGACAGCGACGACCTCGCCGGCCCCGTCCGACACGGGAACGACATCGGGCTTGACCGGCAGCACGTAGGTCCCGTCGAGCACCATGAGTTCGCGGAAGCTCAGGGATGTCGCGCGTACTGCCACCAGGGCCTGGCCGGGACCGGGCACGGGAGTGTCGTGCTCGCGGACGGAGAGGCCGGAAAGCCCGGCACCGCTGTGCGACAGGTGGTAACTCAGCATCGGGGGAGTGCCCTTCTCTTCTCATGTCTCATGACGTGGGTGGTGGTTCACGCGGCGTCGGACTCGGTGGCCAGCGGGACCTCGCCGGCGGTCTTGCTGAAGCCGAGGGCCTCCACGATCCGGCCGTCCGTCACGCGCATGACGTTGACGCCGTGCACCCACTGGTCGGGGCCGTCCCCGAAGCGGTACGTCCACAGGATCGTCGCGCGGTCGCCCGCCACGATCACCTCCTGCGGAGTGAACTGCGAGGCGCGGTCCTCGACGAGGGCCGCCCACCACTGCGTACAGGCCTCGCGCCCGACGACCCGCTCCCCGCGCGGCGCGGGCTGGACGCTCTCCATGACACAGTCCTCGCCGACCAGGTCGGCCAGGAGGCCCGCCTCGCGGTGGGTGAACGCGCGGTTGAAACGGTCGATGACTTCGGCGGTGCTGAGCACGGACATGACGCCTCCTCACACGAGATAGACCGATCGGTCTACCCTCCTGAGATATAGATAGACCGATTGATCTACCGCGTCAAGGGCTGGCACAATCACGCCATGACCGCTTCCGCCAAGCCGGGCCCCCGCGAACGCCTGCTACTCGCGGCCCAGGAGCTGACGTACACGCACGGCGTCGGCGTCGGCGTGGACGCCCTGCTCAAGGCGGCCGGCGTCGCACGCCGTTCCCTGTACGAGCACTTCGGCGGCAAGGACGGCCTGATCGCCGAGGTGCTGCGCCGCAGCACCACCGAGGACGCGGCGGAGTACCGCGCCACCATGGACGCGGCGGGCGACGACCCGCGGACCCGCCTCCTCGCGGTCGTCGACCGGCTCGGCGGCATCGCCGCGGGCCCGGACTTCCACGGCTGCCGCTACCTCGCCGCCGACCTCGCCCTCACCGACCGCGACCATCCGGGCCACGAGGTCACCCGCGCCTACCGGCGCACGCTCCACGAGCTGTTCACGGCCGAACTCGACGCCCTAGGGCACGCACGCCCCGGCTTCGCCGCCGACCAACTGCTCATCCTCATCGACGGCCTGCTCGCCACGGGCGCGTCCCGCCCCGAGGACCGCCCACCGACCATGGCGGCCCGCGAACTGGCCGAGCACATCATCGACACCGGGCGCCCCGCGCCGGGCACCGCCGGGGGGCGAGCATCCCCCGCTACAGCCAGTCCCGCCGCTTGAAGATGAAGTACAAGCTCACGCACACCACACCCATCAGCCCGATCGCGAACGGATACCCGAAGGTCCAGTTCAGCTCCGGCATGGCGTCGAAGTTCATCCCGTAGATGGTGCCGACCAGGGTGGGGGCGAACAGGATGGCGGCCCACGACGAGATCTTCTTGATCTCCTCGTTCTGCTCGAAGCCCGCCTCCGCCAGGGCCCGCATTTCCGCGTTCTGCTGTTGGGTGACCAGGGTGGCGTTGACCGTGAGGATGTCCGTGAGGGCCTGGCGGAAGCCGTCGACGCGTTCGCTGGTGTGGGTGACGTGGTCGGCCACGTCGCGCAGGTAGCGCTGGAGTTCCTCGTCCGTGCCGTACTTGGCGAAGCCCGCCATCAGGCCGTGCAGCATGCCGACCAGGGGGCGGGTCGCGCGCTGGAACTCCACGACCTCGCGGGAGAGCTCGTAGATGCGCCGGGAGACCTCCGGGTCGCCGCTGAACACCTCGGTCTCGATCTCGTCGATGTCGTTCTGCACGCCCCACACGACCGGCGCGTAGCCGTCGACGACCGCGTCGAGGATGGCGTACAGGACCGCCTCCGGGCCGAGGCGGAGGAGTTCGGGGTCCTCCTCCATGCGGCGGCGCACGGCGGACAGGTCGGGGGCCGCGCCGTGCCGGACCGTGATGACGAAGTCCGCGCCCACGAACACGTGCAGCTCACCGAAGTCGACCTCCTCGGGCGCGTCCAGATAGCGCGCCGCGCGCAGGACGACGAACAGCGTCTCCCCGTACCGCTCCAGCTTCGGCCGCTGGTGGGCCTCCATCGCGTCCTCGACGGCCAGCTCGTGCAGGTCGAACTCGGCGGCCAGGGAGAGCAGTTCCTCCTCCGTCGGGCGGGCCAGGCCGATCCACGCCATGCCGTCGGGCCGCCCGCGCAGCTCGCGGTAGGTCTCGGCGAGCGTCGCGGGCGACGACACGCGGACGCCGTCGCGGTACAGGGCCGACTGCACCACGCTCGGGCCCTCGGCCCGCGCCGGCCGCGCGGCGTGGCGCTGCGGCGGGTCGGCGGGCCCCGCCGCGGGGCGCTCGGGCGCGCGGCGCCAGGAGTGCTTGCGCGTCGACTGCGGACGGTGTGCTCGTCGCTCCGGAGTCACCGGTGGGCCTCTTCCTGTCGTCCGGCGGTTCGGTCGCCGATGCGGTCGCTGGTTCGGTCGCGCGTTCGATTGTTGGTGGGGTTTGTGTGGGCCCGCCCGTCCCCCCCCCGTGGCCTCGGAGCAGGATATATGCGGCAAATGAAGCAGGGGTCGCGGGCGCGGGGCGGCGTGGGGCGCTGATGCGGACCGTAGGTGTCCGCAACTCGGGCTAGCGTGCGGAGCATGACGAAAACCGCGCAGGGGACCCCGGCGGGTGCCCAGGTCCTCAGCCGTCGTGCCCTGAACCGGGCCACCCTCGACCGCCAGCTCCTGCTCCGCCGCGCGCGCCTGTCCGCGCACGACGCCCTCACCCACCTCGTCGGCCTCCAGGCGCAGAACGTGAAGCCGCCGTACCACGCGCTCGCCGCCCGCCTCGACGGCTTCGACCCCGAGGAGCTCTCCCGGCTCATGAGCGACCGCGCCGCCGTACGTGCCGTCACCATGCGCTCCACCGTCCACACCCTCACCGCCGACGACGTCCTCACCCTGCGGCCCCTCACCCAGGCCGCCATCGACCGCGAGCTGCGCGTCTTCCGCCACGGGCTCGCCGGCGTCGACCTGGACCGGCTCGCCGCGCACGCACGGGCCTACGTCGAGGAGGAGCCGCGTACGCCCGCGCAGCTCCGTACCGAACTGCTGCGGTACTGGCCGGACGCCGACCCGCAGTCCCTCGGCATCGCCGCCCGTGCCCGTCTGCCGCTCGTCCAGGTCACCCCGCGCGGCCTGTGGCGGCGCAGCGGGCAGGTCGCGCTCACCACCGCCGAGCACTGGCTGGGGCGCCCGCTCGCCGACGCGCCCACGCCGGACGGGACCGTCCTGCGCTACCTCGCCGCTTTCGGGCCCGCCTCCGTCAAGGACATGCAGACCTGGGCCGGTCTCACCCGGCTGCGGGACGCCTTCGAGCGGCTGCGGCCCCAGCTGCGTACGTTCCGTGACGAGCAGGGGGTCGAGCTCTTCGACCTGCCCGACGCGCCGCGGCCCGACGCGGACGTGCCCGCGGCGCCGCGGTTCCTTCCCGAGTACGACAACCTGCTCCTCTCGCACGCCGATCGGACCCGGGTCGTGCCGGTCGCCCACAAGGGGCGGATCTGGAAGGGGAATCAGTCCTTCCCCTCGTTTCTCCTCGACGGATTCGTCGCGGGGGTGTGGCGGTTGGAGGAGGGCGAGGGCGGTGCCCTCGTGACCGTCGAGCCCTTCGCGAAGCCGTCGAAGGCGCAGCGCGCCGAGCTGGAGCGGGAGGCGGTCCGGACGGCGGCCGTCCTGGCCCCCGAGGCCCCGTCCCACGACGTGCACCTCCGTACGGGGTAGTGAGACCCGCATCACGCGCGACACGATGGTACGAATCCGGGATCTGGGCCATACAACGGTGGACGAGCCGGAACACGAGCCGGGTGACCAGTCGGGAACGAGGGGCGCGCAGATGAGGGTGACGGGGACGGGCACGGGGGCGGGCGGCGTGACGGAGGAGTTCCGGGCCGCGCGGGACTTTCTGCTGGGCCACCGCGAGGACTACGAGACCGCGTACGAAGGCTTCGCCTGGCCGCGGCCCGAGCGGTTCAACTGGGCCCTCGACTGGTTCGACGTCATCGCCGACGGCAACGACCGCACGGCGCTGCACATCGTCGAGGAGGACGGGACCGAGACCCGGCTGTCCTTCGCGGAGCTCTCGCGGCGCTCGGCGCAGGCCGCCAACTGGCTGCGGGAGCGCGGCGTCGCGGCCGGGGACCGCCTGATCGTGATGCTCGGCAACCAGGCCGAGCTGTGGGAGATCGCGCTCGCCGCGATGAAGCTGCGGGCCGTGGTGATCCCGGCGACGCCCCTGCTCGGCGCGGCGGACCTGCGCGACCGGATCGAGCGCGGCCGGGCCCGGCACGTGCTCGTGCGCCCCGAGGACACCGGCAAGTTCGCCGACGTGCCGGGGGAGTACACCCGGATCGCCGTCGGCGGCGCCCCCGAGGGCTGGATCGGATACGACGGCGTCGACGCCGCGTCCGCCGACTTCACGCCCGACGGCGTCACCCTCGCCACCGATCCGCTGATGCTCTACTTCACCTCCGGCACCACCGCACGGCCCAAGCTCGTCGAGCACACCCATGTGTCGTATCCCGTGGGCCACTTGGCGACGATGTACTGGATCGGGCTCAAGCCGGGCGACGTGCATCTGAACATCTCCTCGCCCGGCTGGGCCAAGCACGCCTGGTCGAACCTCTTCGCGCCCTGGAACGCGGAGGCGACTGTCTTCATCCACAACTACTCGCGCTTCGACGCGGGGCGGTTGATGCGGGAGATGGACCGGGCGGGCGTCACGAGCTTCTGCGCGCCGCCCACCGTGTGGCGCATGCTCATCCAGGCCGACCTGACGCAGCTGCGTACGCCGCCGCGGGAGGTCGTCGCGGCGGGCGAGCCGCTGAACCCCGAGGTCATCGAGCAGGTGCGGCGCGACTGGGGCGTGACCATCCGGGACGGGTTCGGGCAGACGGAGACGGCCGTGCAGGTCGCGAACACGCCGGGGCAGAAGCTCAAGCCCGGCTCCATGGGCCGTCCCACGCCCGGCTTCGCCGTCGAGCTCCTCGACCCGGTGACCGGCGCACCCGGCGCCCAGGAAGGGGAGATCGCCCTCGACCTGTCCGCCGACCCCGTCGGCCTGATGGTCGGCTACCACGGCGACCCGGAGCGCACCGCCGAGGCCATGGCCGACGGCTACTACCGCACGGGCGACATCGGCGCGCGCGACGCCGACGGGTATCTCACGTACGTGGGCAGGTCGGACGACGTCTTCAAGGCGTCCGACTACAAGATCTCGCCGTTCGAGCTGGAGAGCGCGCTCCTGGAGCACGAGGCCGTCGCGGAGGCCGCGGTGGTGCCCGCCCCGGACCCGCTGCGCCTCGCCGTGCCCAAGGCGTACGTGGTGCTCGCCGAGGGATACCAGGCGGGACCGGACACCGCCGCACTGCTCTTCGCGCACTCGCGCGCGGTGCTCGCTCCGTACAAGCGCGTACGCCGCCTGGAGTTCGGTGTGCTGCCCAAGACGGTGTCGGGCAAGATTCGCCGCATCGAACTGCGTGAGGCGACGGCCGAGGGGTCCGACGCCGAGTACCGCGAGGAGGACTTCCGGTGAGCACGACGGTGGGCACGACGGCGGCGACCGCGGAGCACGGCCGGGCGGGGACCGCCCTGTCCTACGCGCACGGCACCAGCACCACACCGCTGCTCGGGGACACCATCGGGCAGAACCTCGACCGGGCCGTCACCGCCTGGCCCGGCCACGACGCGCTCGTCGACCTCGCCTCGGGGGTCCGCTACACGTACGCCGAGTTCGGCGCCGCCGTCGAGCAGCTGGCGCGCGGCCTGCTCGGCGCGGGCGTGGCCAAGGGCGACCGGGTCGGGATCTGGGCCGTGAACTGCGCCGAGTGGGTCCTGGTGCAGTACGCCACCGCGCGCGTCGGCGCCATCATGGTCAACATCAACCCCGCCTACCGCTCCCACGAATTGGCGTACGTACTGAAGCAGTCCGGGATCTCGCTGCTCGTCGCCACCCGGCGGCACAAGAGCAGCGACTACCGGGCGATGATCGACGAGGTCCGCGGCGACTGCCCGGACCTGCGGGCCGTGCACTACGTCGGCGACCGGACGTGGGACGCGCTGCTCGACGCCGCCCGGTCCGTGACACCCGCCGAACTCGCCGCGCACGAGGCCGGGCTGAGCTGCGACGACCCCGTCAACATCCAGTACACGTCCGGCACGACCGGCTTCCCCAAGGGCGCGACGCTCTCCCACCACAACATCCTCAACAACGGCTACTGGATCGGCCGCACCATCGGCTACACCGAGCAGGACCGCGTCTGTCTGCCCGTGCCCTTCTACCATTGCTTCGGCATGGTCCTCGGCAACCTCGCCGCCACCACGCACGGCGCGTGCATCGTCATCCCCGCGCCGTCGTTCGACCCCGTGGCCACGCTGCACGCCGTGGAGCGCGAGCGGTGCACCTCGCTGTACGGCGTCCCGACGATGTTCATCGCCGAGCTCAACCTCGCCGACTTCGCCACGTACGACCTGTCGTCGCTGCGCACCGGCATCATGGCCGGGTCGCCGTGCCCCGTCGAGGTGATGAAGCGGGTCGTCGCCGAGATGCACATGGAGCAGGTCTCCATCTGCTACGGCATGACCGAGACCTCGCCGGTGTCCACGCAGACCCGCATGTCCGACGACCTGGAGCGGCGCACCGCCACCGTCGGGCGGGTCCTGCCGCACATCGAGGTGAAGGTCGTCGACCCCGCGACCGGGGTCACGCTCCCGCGCGGCAGCTCCGGCGAGCTGTGCACCCGCGGCTACAGCGTGATGCTCGGCTACTGGCAGGACCCCGACCGCACCGCCGAGGTCGTCGACGCCGGGCGCTGGATGCACACCGGTGACCTCGCGGTCATGCGGGACGACGGGTACGTCCGGATCGTCGGGCGGATCAAGGACATGGTGATCCGCGGCGGCGAGAACGTCTACCCGCGCGAGATCGAGGAGTTCCTGTACGCGCACCCGAAGATCGCGGACGTCCAGGTGGTGGGCGTGCCGGACGAGCGGTACGGGGAGGTGCCGCTGGCCTGCGTGATCCTCCGCGAGGGCGTGGAGACGCTGACCCTGGAGGAACTCCGCTCCTTCTGCGCCGGCCGCCTCGCCCACTACAAGATCCCCGCGCATCTGCGGCTCATGGACGGCTTCCCGATGACGGTCAGCGGCAAGGTCCGCAAGGTGGAACTGCGGGAGCGGTTCGGCTGACCCGCCGGGCGCGGTGGCTACGCGCCGCGCGCCGTCAGCTCGTCCGCCGCGCCGTTCAGCGCCTCCGGTACGCCGGTGAGCGCGATGCGGAAGAGGGGTACGCCGAGTTCGTCGGCGCGGGACCGTGCCTCCGGGGTGAAGTCGCACAGCGCGAAGCAGACGCACGTCGCCGTGTGGGTCAGCGCGGTGAGCCACGCGCACTCGACGTCGCGCAGGGACGCGGGCCGCACCGACGGTTCCACCTGGGCCACGACCCCGCGGGCGGCGAGCCGCGCCCCGGACGGCGGCCGCCCGTCGACACCGGTCTCGGCGTCGTGCACGTCCTTGTAGCCGAGCCAGCGCAGATACAGGGCCGCCGTGGTCACGGCGTCCCGCGCGCTCCGGACGGGCACGGGCCGGAACGGGGGCCGGGGGGCGGGCGGAGGACGCTCCCCGACCACGGGGATGCGCAGCACCGTCCCGCAGGCGCACCCCAGCTCCGGCTGGGGCCAGTCCGCCTCGCGGCCGCAGGCCCCGCAGCGGACCGTGACCCAGTCGTCCGCCCAGGTGCGATGGGTGACGGGCGTGGCGGGGGCGCCGTGTGCGACGGGCGGGACGACCGGCGCGCCGCAGGCGCAGGGGAACGCCGGGGGAGCGTACGCCTGCTCGTGGCGGCACACCGGACACCGCACCGGCACGCCGTCCGCCGTCATCGTCCTCACCGCCCGCGCTCTCCGTACCGCGTTGCTGCCCGTACCGCGTTGCTGTCCGTACCGACCGCCGACTACGCAGCCCGCAGTCCCTCGAAGGCCCCGGCCCGAGGCCGCACCAGCCTGGGCCCATGTTCTTACGGAAAGCAATCGCATCGATACGCGATTTTGAGCTCAGGGCCGCACTCCCTTGACGCTCCCGCCGCACCCCCCTACATTGCTTCCATATAGCAGAACATGAATTTCACGATGCGGAATTCACAGCTCACCGCGGGGCGCGACGGGAGCCCGAATTCGCCAGCCGGAGCAGGAGAACTCAATGGCTCGAATGACCGCTGCCCGCGCGGCAGTTGAGATCCTCAAGCGCGAGGGCGTGCGGAACGCGTTCGGCGTGCCGGGTGCCGCGATCAACCCCTTCTACAAGGCGCTGAAGGAGGGCGGCGGCATCGACCACACGCTCGCCCGCCATGTCGAGGGCGCCTCGCACATGGCCGAGGGGTACACCCGGGCCCACCCGGGCAACATCGGCGTCTGCGTCGGCACGTCGGGCCCCGCGGGCACCGACATGATCACCGGCCTCTACTCGGCCATCGGCGACTCGATCCCCATCCTGTGCATCACGGGCCAGGCGCCCACCAGCGTGATCCACAAGGAGGACTTCCAGGCCGTCGACATCGCGTCGATCGCCAAGCCGGTGACGAAGATGGCCGTGACGGTCCTGGAGGCGGCCCAGGTTCCCGGCGTCTTCCAGCAGGCCTTCCACCTGATGCGCTCCGGGCGCCCCGGCCCCGTCCTCATCGACCTGCCCATCGACGTCCAGCTCGCCGAGATCGAGTTCGACCCGGAGACGTACGAGCCGCTGCCGGTCTACAAGCCCGCCGCGACCCGCGCCCAGATCGAGAAGGCCGTCGGCCTGCTCCTGGAGTCCGAGCGCCCGCTGATCGTCGCGGGCGGCGGCATCATCAACGCCGACGCGTCCGAACTCCTCGTGGAGTTCGCCGAGCTGACGGGCACTCCGGTCATCCCCACCCTGATGGGCTGGGGCGCCATCCCGGACGACCACGAGCTGAACGCCGGCATGGTCGGCCTCCAGACCTCGCACCGCTACGGCAACGCGACGTTCCTGGAGTCCGACTTCGTCCTCGGCATCGGCAACCGCTGGGCCAACCGCCACACCGGCTACAAGCTCGACGTCTACCGCGCGGGCCGCACGTTCGTGCACGTCGACATCGACCCCACCCAGATCGGCAAGATCTTCGCGCCGGACTACGGCATCGCGTCCGACGCCCGCGCCGCGCTCGCACTCTTCGTCGAGGTCGCCCGCGAGCTCAAGGCCGCGGGCAGGCTGCCCGACCGCTCCGCGTGGATCGCCGCGGGCCAGGAGCGCAAGGCCACGCTCCTGCGGCGGACGCACTTCGACGACATCCCCATCAAGCCGCAGCGCGTGTACGAGGAGATGAACAAGGCCTTCGGCCCGGATACGCGGTACGTCACCACGATCGGCCTCTCCCAGATCGCGGGCGCCCAGATGCTGCACGTGTACAAGCCGCGGCACTGGATCAACTGCGGCCAGGCGGGCCCGCTCGGCTGGACCATCCCGGCCGCGCTCGGCGTCGCGAAGGCCGCCCCGGAGGGCCAGGTCGTCGCGCTCTCCGGCGACTACGACTTCCAGTTCCTGATCGAGGAGCTGGCCGTCGGCGCCCAGCACCGCATCCCGTACGTCCACGTCCTCGTGAACAACTCCTACCTCGGCCTGATCCGCCAGGCCCAGCTCGGCCTGGACATCGACTTCCAGGTCAACCTGGAGTTCGAGAACGTGAACTCGCCGGAGCTCGGCGTCTACGGCGTCGACCACGTCAAGGTCGCCGAGGGCCTCGGCTGCAAGGCGATCCGCGTGACCGACCCGAACGACCTGGGCGCGGCCTTCGAGCAGGCCAAGAAGCTGGCCGAGGAGTACCGCGTCCCGGTCGTCGTCGAGGCGATCCTCGAGCGCGTCACGAACATCGCGATGAGCAGGACGGCCGACATCAGCGACGTGACCGAGTTCGAGGACATCGCCACGGAGCCGGGTCACGCGCCCACGGCCATCAAGACCCTCAAGGTCTAGGCGTACGGGGCCGCGTCAGCCTCGTACGTCGGAGGCCCCCGCCTCGGCCG
>NZ_JBHYJH010000087.1:0-39727 GCF_042740445.1 Streptomyces sp. NPDC059003
GCCAATCGGCTGCGGGCCCTCCGGGTTTTCTTTCGCGCCGCCCGGGGTTTTCCCGGCGGCACGTTTCTGCGGAAGGCTCCCTTGGCGGGAGGGTCAGACCTCTTCGTGGGCCACGGCGCGGCGCGCGTCCGCGTCGAGCACGCCCCAGCTGATCAGCTGCTCGGTGAGCACCGAGGGCGACTGGTCGTAGATCACGGCGAGGGTGCGCAGGTCGTCCTGGCGGATCGAGAGCACCTTGCCGTTGTAATCGCCGCGCTGCGACTGGATCGTGGCGGCATAGCGCTGCAGCGGGCCCGCCTTCTCGGCCGGGACGTGCGCGAGGCGCTCCAGGTCGAGGACCAGCTTGGGCGGCGGCTCGGCGGCGCCGCCGGGCGGGGTGCCCGGGAGGAGCTCCTGCACCGGAACGCCGTAGAAGTCCGCCAGCTCGGCGAGGCGCTGCACGGTCACGGCACGGTCGCCGCGCTCGTACGACCCGACCACGACCGCCTTCCAGCGTCCCTGGGACTTCTCCTCGACGCCGTGGAGGGAAAGGCCCTGCTGGGTGCGGATGGCGCGGAGCTTGGCCCCGAGCTGTTTGGCGTATTCGCTGGACATATAGCTCCCCGGACGCTGTGACAACGTGCGGCTCCGCCGCGCGGCTGGTGACTCACTGTGAGGTTACGCAGCGTTACTTGGCTGCGTCAAGCCGAATGGGTCCGAGGGCCTCTTCCGAGGGGGAGGTGACGGTCCTAGTTGCCGTTGCTGGTACCGTTAAAACGCTGTAGCGCCAGATGGCGCAATCTCGACATCCCGACGTCCTTTAAAGTCCGTCCCGTGAGGCGGAGAAGGAGGTCCGTTTTCATGGACACGCATGCCTCCGGTGTGCCGCGGCCCGTTCTCGAAGGCCCGGACATCGCACGGGTGTTGACCCGTATCGCCCACGAAATCGTGGAGCGCGCCAAGGGCGCCGACGACGTGGTGCTGCTCGGCATTCCGACCCGCGGCGTCTTCCTCGCCCAGCGGCTCGCCGCCAAGCTCGCGGAGATCACCGGCCGCAAGATCCCGGTCGGCTCCCTCGACATCACGATGTACCGCGACGACCTGCGGATGCACCCCCCGCGCGCCCTCGCCCGCACCGACATCCCCGGTGACGGCATCGACGGCCGCCTGGTCGTCCTCGTCGACGACGTGCTCTTCTCCGGCCGCACCATCCGTGCCGCCCTCGACGCCCTGAACGACATCGGCCGCCCGCGCGCGGTGCAGCTCGCCGTCCTCGTCGACCGCGGCCACCGAGAACTGCCCATCCGCGCCGACTACGTCGGCAAGAACCTCCCCACGTCGCTGCGGGAGACGGTCAAGGTCCAGCTCGCCGAGGAGGACGGCCGCGACGCCGTGCTGCTCGGTGCCAAGCCGGAGCCCGCGGCCGGCTGACGCCGGCTCCACTCGTACGACCACCCCCTCAGGTCCGTGCGCGAGCTGACGCGCGCCCGTGCGTACCCGCGCGCCCGCCTGCCCGCCCAGGGACTTCACCCAGGCCCCGCACACCTGAAATCCCCCTACGGAGCCCACCAGATGATGCGACACCTCATCTCGGCCGCCGACCTCACCCGCGACGACGCCGTCCTGATCCTCGACACCGCGGAGGAGATGGCCCGGGTCGCCGACCGGCCGATCAAGAAGCTGCCCGCGCTGCGCGGCCGCACGGTCTGCAACCTCTTCTTCGAGGACTCGACCCGCACCCGGATCTCCTTCGAGGCCGCCGAGAAGCGGCTCTCGGCGGACGTCATCAACTTCGCCGCCAAGGGGTCGAGCGTCTCCAAGGGCGAGTCCCTGAAGGACACCGCCCAGACCCTGGAGGCGATGGGCGTGGACGCCGTCGTCATCCGGCACAGCGCGTCCGGCGCCCCCTACCGGCTCGCCACCTCCGGCTGGATCGACGCGCCCGTCATCAACGCCGGTGACGGCACCCACCAGCACCCGACGCAGGCCCTGCTCGACGCGTTCACCATGCGCCGCCGCCTGATCGGCCCCGACGCCGGGCTCGGCCAGGGCCTCGACGGCAAGCGCATCACGGTCGTCGGTGACGTCCTGCACAGCCGCGTCGCCCGCTCCAACGTCGACCTGCTGCACACCCTGGGCGCCGAGGTCACGCTGGTCGCGCCGCCCACGCTGATCCCGGTCGGCGTCGAGCACTGGCCGTGCGAGGTGAGCTACGACCTGGACTCCACGCTGCCGAAGTCCGACGCCGTGATGATGCTGCGCGTACAGCGCGAGCGCATGAACGCCGCGTTCTTCCCGACCGAGCGCGAGTACTCGCGCCGCTACGGCCTGGACGGGGACCGCATGGCGCGGATGCCCGAGCACGC
Source organism: Streptomyces sp. NPDC059003 (assembly GCF_042740445.1). Lineage (NCBI taxonomy): Bacteria > Bacillati > Actinomycetota > Actinomycetes > Kitasatosporales > Streptomycetaceae > Streptomyces > Streptomyces sp. NPDC059003. The sequence goes on from NZ_JBHYJH010000087.1 coordinate 2,346, forward strand.
CATCGTGATGCACCCCGGCCCGATGGTCCGCGGCATGGAGATCACCGCCGAGGTCGCCGACTCCGACCGCTGCACGGTCGTCGAGCAGGTCGCCAACGGCGTCTCCATCCGGATGGCCGTCCTGTACCTGCTGCTCGGCGGCAACGAGCCCGCCGTCACCCACTCTCGTACCGAGGAGAAGTAAGACCATGAGCAAGATCCTGATCCGTGGTGCGAAGGTGCTCGGCGGCGAGCCCCAGGACGTCCTGATCGACGGCGAGACCATCGAGGCCGTCGGCGCCGGGCTCGCCGCCGAGGGCGCGACCGTCGTCGAGGCCGAGGGCAAGATCCTGCTGCCGGGCCTGGTCGACCTGCACACGCATCTGCGCGAGCCGGGCCGCGAGGACTCCGAGACGGTCCTCACCGGCACCCGCGCGGCCGCCAGCGGCGGCTACACCACCGTGTTCGCGATGGCCAACACCTTCCCGGTCGCCGACACCGCGGGCGTCGTCGAGCAGGTCTACCGGCTCGGCAAGGAGTCCGGCTACTGCGACGTGCAGCCCATCGGTGCCGTCACCGTCGGCCTCGAGGGCAAGAAGCTCGCCGAGCTGGGCGCGATGCACGAGTCCGCCGCGGGCGTCACGGTCTTCTCCGACGACGGCAAGTGCGTCGACGACGCCGTGATCATGCGGCGCGCCCTGGAGTACGTGAAGGCCTTCGGCGGCGTCGTCGCCCAGCACGCCCAGGAGCCGCGGCTCACCGAGGGCGCCCAGATGAACGAGGGCGTCGTCTCGGCGGAGCTCGGTCTCGGCGGCTGGCCCGCCGTCGCCGAGGAGTCGATCATCGCCCGCGACGTGCTCCTCGCCGAGCACGTCGGTTCGCGCGTGCACATCTGCCACCTGTCGACCGCCGGCTCCGTCGAGATCGTCCGCTGGGCCAAGTCCCGCGGCATCGACGTGACCGCCGAGGTCACCCCGCACCACCTGCTCCTGACCGACGAGCTCGTCCGGTCGTACAACCCGGTCTACAAGGTCAACCCGCCGCTGCGCACGGAAGCCGACGTCATGGCGCTGCGCGAGGCCCTGGCCGACGGCACGATCGACATCGTCGCCACCGACCACGCCCCGCACCCGCACGAGGACAAGGACTGCGAGTGGGCCGCGGCCGCCATGGGCATGGTCGGCCTGGAGACCGCCCTGTCGGTCGTGCAGCACACGATGGTCGACACCGGCCTGCTCACCTGGGCGGGCGTCGCCGAGCGGATGTCCGTCAAGCCCGCCGAGATCGGCCGGGCCAAGGGCCAGGGACGCCCCGTCTCGGCAGGCGAGCCCGCGAACCTCACGCTCGTCGATCCGGCATACCGTGGGGCCGTGGACCCCGCGGGCTTCGCCTCGCGCAGTCGCAACACGCCGTACGAGGGCCGTGAGCTGCCGGGACGCGTCACGCACACCTGGCTGCGGGGTCGGGCCACGCTCGTCGACGGGAAGCTCCAGTGACCGCATCGCACGCCATCGCACACCCCGCACCCCCCTCCTTCACCCTCCTCGCCGCCGACGAGAAGTCGGCGGAGGTCACCGACTGGGCCGCGCGCGTCGGCTGGGTCGTCGGACTGCTCCTGTTCGTCGCGCTCGTCTACTGGCTGATGCGCGAGGGCTGGAAGTGGCGCGGCACCCTCCAGAGCGACCTGCCGGAGCTCTCCAGCGCGCCGTCCGACCCCGGTGCGACGAAACTTGAGCTGACCGGCCGCTACCACGGCTCCACCACCGCGGGCCAGTGGCTGGACCGCATCGTGGCGCACGGCCTCGGTACCCGCAGCCGGGTGGAGCTGACGCTCACCGACGCGGGCCTGGACGTCGTACGCCCCGGCGCGCGGGACTTCTTCATCCCGAAGGAGGCGCTGCGCGAGGCCCGGCTCGACAAGGGCATCGCGGGCAAGGTCCTCGCCGAGGGCGGTCTGCTGATCGTCACCTGGGCGCACGGCGACAAGCTCCTCGACTCCGGCTTCCGCTCGGACCACGCCGCCGAGCAGGCCGAGTGGGTCGACACCCTGAACAACATGATCAACAGCACGACGGAAACGGAAGGCGCACGATGACGACCTCCACTAGGGGAGCTGCCAAGACTCCCGCTGTACTCGTCCTGGAGGACGGCCGCATCTTCCGCGGCCGCGCCTACGGGGCGGTGGGGGAGACCTTCGGAGAGGCCGTCTTCTCCACCGGCATGACCGGCTACCAGGAGACGCTGACCGACCCGTCGTACCACCGCCAGGTCGTGGTGATGACCGCCCCGCACGTCGGGAACACGGGCGTCAACGACGAGGACCCCGAGTCGGGGCGCATCTGGGTCGCCGGCTACGTCGTGCGCGACCCCGCCCGCGTGCCCTCCAACTGGCGCTCGCGGCGCTCCCTCGACGACGAGCTGGACCGGCAGGGCGTCGTCGGCATCAGCGGCATCGACACCCGCGCCCTGACCCGCCACCTGCGCGAGCGCGGCGCCATGCGCGTCGGCGTCTTCTCCGGCGCGGCGATCGCCCCCGACGCCGAGCTCCTGGCCAAGGTGCAGGCCCAGCCCCAGATGAAGGGCGCGGACCTCTCCGCGGAGGTCGCCACCAAGGAGGCGTACGTCGTCCCCGCCATCGGCGAGAAGAAGTTCACCGTCGCCGCCGTCGACCTCGGCATCAAGGGCATGACCCCGCACCGCATGGCCGAGCGCGGCATCGAGGTGCACGTGCTTCCGGCCACGGCGACCGCCGAGGACGTGTACGCCGTGAACCCCGACGGCGTGTTCTTCTCCAACGGCCCCGGAGACCCGGCGACCGCCGACGGCCCCGTCGCCGTGATGCAGGAGGTCCTGAAGCGGAAGACGCCGCTGTTCGGCATCTGCTTCGGCAACCAGATCCTTGGCCGCGCCCTCGGCTTCGGCACGTACAAGCTGAAGTACGGCCACCGCGGCATCAACCAGCCCGTCCAGGACCGCACCACGGGCAAGGTCGAGGTCACCGCGCACAACCACGGCTTCGCCGTCGACGCGCCCCTCGACCGCGTCTCCGACACTCCCTACGGCCGCGCCGAGGTCTCCCACGTGTGCCTCAACGACCAGGTGGTGGAGGGGCTCCAGCTCCTCGACCAGCCCGCGTTCAGCGTCCAGTACCACCCCGAAGCGGCCGCAGGCCCGCACGACGCCGCGTACCTCTTCGACCGCTTCACCACCCTGATGGAGGGCCAGCGTGCCTAAGCGCACCGATATCCAGTCCGTCCTGGTCATCGGCTCCGGCCCGATCGTCATCGGCCAGGCAGCTGAGTTCGACTACTCCGGAACGCAGGCGTGCCGCGTCCTCAAGGCCGAGGGCCTGCGCGTCATCCTCGTCAACTCGAACCCCGCGACGATCATGACCGACCCGGAGATCGCCGACGCCACGTACGTCGAGCCGATCACCCCGGAGTTCGTCGAGAAGATCATCGCCAAGGAGCGCCCCGACGCGCTCCTGCCCACCCTCGGCGGCCAGACCGCGCTCAACACCGCCATCTCCATGCACGAGCAGGGCGTCCTGGAGAAGTACGGCGTCGAGTTGATCGGCGCGAACGTCGAGGCGATCAACAAGGGCGAGGACCGCGACCTGTTCAAGGAGGTCGTCGAGGCCGTCCGCGCCAAGATCGGCCACGGCGAGTCCGCGCGCTCGGTGATCTGCCACTCCATGGACGACGTCCTCAAGGGCGTCGAGGAGCTCGGCGGCTACCCGGTCGTCGTGCGGCCGTCCTTCACCATGGGCGGCGCGGGCTCCGGCTTCGCGCACAACGAGGACGAGCTGCGCCGCATCGCGGGCCAGGGCCTCACGCTCTCGCCGACCACCGAGGTGCTCCTGGAGGAGTCCATCCTCGGCTGGAAGGAGTACGAGCTGGAGCTGATGCGCGACAAGCACGACAACGTCGTGGTCGTCTGCTCCATCGAGAACTTCGACCCGATGGGCGTGCACACCGGCGACTCCATCACCGTCGCGCCCGCGATGACGCTCACCGACCGCGAGTACCAGATCCTGCGCGACGTCGGCATCGCGATCATCCGTGAGGTCGGCGTCGACACCGGCGGCTGCAACATCCAGTTCGCGGTGAACCCCGAGGACGGCCGGGTCATCGTCATCGAGATGAACCCGCGCGTCTCCCGGTCGTCGGCGCTCGCGTCGAAGGCCACCGGCTTCCCGATCGCGAAGATCGCCGCGAAGCTGGCCGTCGGCTATACGCTCGACGAGATCCCCAACGACATCACCGAGAAGACCCCGGCCTCCTTCGAGCCGACCCTCGACTACGTCGTCGTCAAGGCCCCCCGCTTCGCCTTCGAGAAGTTCCCGCAGGCCGACTCCACGCTGACCACGACCATGAAGTCCGTCGGCGAGGCCATGGCCATCGGCCGCAACTTCACCGAGGCCCTGCAGAAGGCCCTGCGCTCCCTGGAGAAGAACGGCAGCCAGTTCTCCTTCACCGGCAAGCCCGGCGACAAGTACACGCTGCTCCGCGCCGCCGTGCGCCCCACCGACGGGCGCATCAACACCGTCATGCAGGCCATCCGCGCCGGTGCCACGCCGCAGGAGGTCTTCGACGCCACGAAGATCGACCCGTGGTTCGTCGACCAGCTCTTCCTCATCAAGGAGATCGCGGACGAGCTGACCGCCGCCGAGCGCCTCGACGCCGACCTGCTCGCCGAGGCCAAGCGGCACGGCTTCTCCGACGCCCAGATCGCCGAGATCCGCGGCCTGCGCGAGGACGTCGTCCGCGAGGTCCGCCAGGCCCTCGGGGTGCGCCCGGTCTACAAGACGGTCGACACCTGCGCCGCCGAGTTCGCCGCGAAGACGCCGTACTTCTACTCCTCCTACGACGAGGAGTCCGAGGTCGCGCCGCGCGAGAAGCCCGCCGTGATCATCCTCGGCTCCGGCCCGAACCGCATCGGCCAGGGCATCGAGTTCGACTACTCGTGCGTGCACGCCTCCTTCGCGCTGCACGACGCGGGCTACGAGACCGTGATGGTCAACTGCAACCCGGAGACCGTCTCCACGGACTACGACACCTCCGACCGGCTCTACTTCGAGCCGCTCACCCTGGAGGACGTCCTGGAGATCGTGCACGCCGAACAGCAGGCGGGCCCGGTCGCGGGCGTCGTCGTCCAGCTCGGCGGCCAGACCCCGCTCGGCCTCTCCCAGGCCCTGAAGGACAACGGCGTGCCGGTCGTCGGTACCTCGCCGGAGGCCATCCACGCCGCCGAGGACCGCGGCGCCTTCGGCCGCGTGCTCGCCGAGGCCGGCCTGCCCGCGCCCAAGCACGGCACCGCCACGACCTTCGCCGAGGCCAAGGAGATCGCCGACGAGATCGGCTACCCCGTCCTCGTACGCCCGTCGTACGTGCTCGGCGGCCGCGGCATGGAGATCGTGTACGAGGAGGCCCGCCTCCAGTCGTACATCGCCGAGTCCACCGAGATCAGCGCGGACCGCCCGGTCCTGGTCGACCGGTTCCTCGACGACGCCATCGAGATCGACGTGGACGCCCTGTACGACGGCCACGAGCTGTACCTGGGCGGCGTCATGGAGCACATCGAGGAGGCCGGCATCCACTCCGGCGACTCGGCGTGCGCGCTGCCGCCCATCACCCTCGGCGGCCACGACATCAAGCGCCTGCGCTCCTCCACGGAGGCCATCGCGCGCGGCGTCGGCGTCCGCGGCCTGATCAACATCCAGTTCGCGATGGCCGGGGACATCCTGTACGTCCTGGAGGCCAACCCGCGCGCGTCCCGCACGGTCCCCTTCACCTCGAAGGCGACCGCCGTGCCGCTGGCCAAGGCCGCCGCCCGCATCTCGCTCGGCGCGACCATCGCCGAGCTGCGCGCCGAAGGGCTGCTCCCGGCCACCGGCGACGGCGGCGAACTGCCGCTCGACGCGCCGATCTCCGTCAAGGAGGCCGTCATGCCCTGGTCGCGCTTCCGCGACATCCAGGGCCGCGGCGTCGACACCGTGCTCGGTCCGGAGATGCGCTCCACCGGCGAAGTCATGGGCATCGACTCGGTGTTCGGCACGGCGTACGCCAAGTCGCAGGCGGGCGCGTACGGCCCGCTGCCGACCAAGGGTCGCGCGTTCATCTCCGTCGCCAACCGCGACAAGCGCTCGATGATCTTCCCGGCGCGCGAACTGGTCGCCCACGGCTTCGAGTTGCTCGCCACGTCCGGCACCGCCGAGGTGCTCAAGCGCAACGGCATCAACGCCACGGTCGTGCGCAAGCAGTCCGAGGGCGAGGGCCCGAACGGCGAGAAGACCATCGTCCAGCTCATCCACGACGGCCAGGTCGACCTCATCGTCAACACCCCCTACGGCACCGGCGGCCGCCTCGACGGCTACGACATCCGCACGGCCGCCGTCGCGCGCTCCGTGCCGTGCCTGACGACCGTCCAGGGCCTCGCCGCCGCCGTGCAGGGCATCGACGCGCTCCAGCACGGGGGAGTGGGCGTGCGCTCGCTCCAGGAACACGCGGAACACCTGACGGCCCTGTCTGCGGACCGCGACTAGCAGCCCACGAGGGGGACACCGGATCCGGTGTCCCCCTCCTCATGAGGACACCAGCATGTACGCATTCTTCTTCCGGCTCGTCTTCCGGCGCATGGACCCCGAGCGCGCCCACCACCTCGCCTTCGCCTGGATCCGCCTCGCCGCGCGCGTCCCCGTCCTGCGGACCTTCGTGGCGGCCGCCCTCGCCCCGCGCCACAAGGAGCTGCGCACCGAGGCCCTCGGCCTGCGCATGCACGGCCCCTTCGGGCTCGCCGCCGGCTTCGACAAGAACGCCGCCGGGATCGACGGCATGGCGATGCTCGGCTTCGACCACGTCGAGATCGGCACCGTCACCGGCGAGCCGCAGCCCGGCAACCCCAAGAAGCGGCTCTTCCGCCTGGTCGAGGACCGCGCCCTGATCAACCGCATGGGCTTCAACAACGACGGCTCGGCCGCCGTCGCCGAGCGCCTGGCGACCCGTACGCCCGTCTTCAGGACCGTCGTCGGCGTCAACATCGGCAAGACCAAGGTCGTGCCGGAGGCCGAGGCCGCCGCCGACTACGTGAAGTCCACCGAGCGCCTGGCGCGGCACGCCGACTACCTGGTCGTGAACGTCTCGTCCCCGAACACGCCGGGCCTGCGCAACCTCCAGGCCACCGAGTCGCTTCGCCCGCTCCTGACCGCCGTGCGCGAGGCCGCCGACCGCAGCGTCACCGGGCGGCGCGTCCCGCTGCTCGTGAAGATCGCCCCCGACCTGGCCGACGACGACATCGACGCGGTCGCCGACCTCGCCGTGGAGCTCGGCCTCGACGGCATCATCGCGACGAACACCACCATCGCGCGCGAGGGCCTCGGGCTCGCCTCCGACACCGCGGTCGTCGCCGAGACCGGCGGCCTGTCCGGCGCGCCCCTGAAGGAGCGCTCCCTGGAGGTCCTGCGCCGCCTGTACGCGCGCGTGGGCGACCGGATCACCCTCGTGGGCGTCGGCGGCATCGAGAACGCCGAGGACGCCTGGCAGCGCATCCTGGCGGGCGCGACGCTGGTGCAGGGCTACAGCGCGTTCATCTACGAGGGCCCGTTCTGGGCGCGCGGGATCCACAAGGGCCTCGCCGCGCGGCTCGCCACCTCCCCGTACGCCACGCTCGCCGACGCCGTCGGCGCCGACACCCGAAAGGCCTCCGCCGCATGAGCGCTCCGGAACCCTTCGGCGCACGCCTGCGCCACGCCATGGACACCCGCGGCCCGCTCTGCGTGGGCATCGACCCGCACGCCTCGCTCCTGGCGGCGTGGGGCCTGGACGACGACATCAAGGGCCTGGAGACCTTCACGCGCACCGTCGTGGAGGCCCTGGGCGACCAGGTCGCCGTCTTCAAGCCGCAGGCGGCGTTCTTCGAGCGCTTCGGCTCGCGCGGCGTCGCCGTCCTGGAGCGGGCCGTCGCGGAGCTGCGCGCCGCCGGGGGCCTGGTCGTCATGGACGCCAAGCGCGGCGACATCGGCTCCACCATGGCCGCGTACGCGGAGGCCTTCCTGCACCCGGACGCCCCGCTGTTCTCGGACGCCCTGACGGTCTCGCCGTACCTCGGGTACGAGTCCCTGCGGCCCGCCGCCGACCTCGCCCGTGAGAGCGGCTCGGGGCTCTTCGTGCTCGCCCTGACGTCCAACCCGGAGGGCGCCGAGGTGCAGCGCGCCGAGCGCGCCGACGGCCGCACCATCGGCGCGACCATGCTCGGCCACCTCGCGCGCGAGAACGCCGACGCCGAGCCCATGGGCTCGTACGGCGCGGTCGTCGGGGCCACGCTCGGCGACCTGTCGTCGTTCGACCTCGACATCAACGGCCCGCTGCTCGCGCCCGGCATCGGGGCGCAGGGTGCCACGCCCGCGGACCTGCCGACCGTCTTCGGAGCGGCCGTGCGCAACGTCGTGCCGAACGTCAGCCGCGGCGTCCTCAAGGCGGGGCCCGACGCGGGGGCGCTGCGCGCGGCGGCGGCCCGGTTCGCGGACGAGGTGCGGGAGGCCGTGGCCGGCGCGTAGGCCACGGGCCCGACCGGGTGCGGACCCTCGCCTGGTGTCCTCGGGTGTGTGCCGGGTCACGGCACACACACGCCGTACTGACGCGTTGCTTACGCGACACCCGGCCAAATCAGGGGCGAATTGCCCGATATGCCGGGCTCAACGGAGGCTGACCAGGACTTTTCGCTTGTTCTCGCTGACTCCAGCGGCCATGGCCGCTAGTCTCCGACGAGAGCCAACGGGCAAGCGCGTTGCACGTTGCTCCCCTGGTGTGGGGCGACTAGGTTCCTCACCGGTCCGTATCCGACAGTTCGACATCCGAGGTGACGTAGGCGTGGCTCTTCCGCCCCTTACCCCTGAACAGCGCGCAGCCGCGCTCGAAAAGGCCGCCGCGGCTCGCCGGGAGCGGGCCGAGGTCAAGAATCGACTCAAGCACTCCGGCGCCTCCCTTCACGAGGTCATCAAGCAGGGCCAGGAGAACGACGTCATCGGCAAGATGAAGGTCTCCGCCCTCCTGGAGTCCCTGCCGGGCGTGGGCAAGGTCCGCGCCAAGCAGATCATGGAGCGCCTCGGGATCTCGGAGAGCCGCCGCGTCCGCGGGCTCGGCTCCAACCAGATCGCATCCCTTGAGCGTGAGTTCGGCAGCAGCGCTGCCGGCTGACGTTCTCGGGCACTGCCGAGAACCTGGATAATCGCTGCATGGCTGCAACATCCCGGGGGACGCCCCCCGTACCCCCGGACGTACGTCCGCGGCTGACCGTGCTCTCCGGCCCCTCTGGGGTCGGCAAGAGCACGGTCGTCGCTCATATGCGCAAGGAACACCCCGAGGTCTGGCTCTCGGTCTCGGCGACGACCCGCAAGCCCCGCCCGGGCGAGCGCCACGGCGTCCAGTACTTCTTCGTCTCCGACGACGAGATGGACAAGCTGATCGCCAACGGCGAGCTCCTGGAGTGGGCCGAATTCGCGGGCAACCGCTACGGCACCCCGCGCCGGGCCGTGCTTGACCGCCTGGAGGCGGGCGAGCCGGTGCTCCTGGAGATCGACCTCCAGGGCGCCCGCCTGGTCCGCGAGTCCATGCCGGAGGCCCAGCTGGTCTTCCTCGCCCCGCCGAGCTGGGACGAGCTGGTCCGCAGGCTCACCGGCCGCGGGACCGAGGCCCCCGAGGTGATCGAGCGCAGGCTCGAAGCCGCGCGCGTGGAGCTCGCCGCGGAGTCGGAGTTCGATACGACCCTGGTCAACACCTCAGTCGAGGACGTGGCGCGCGAGCTGCTAGCCTTGATGAAAGTTGTTTGATCTTCACCCCCTTCGGAAGGCAGAGAGTGTCCTCTTCCATCACCGCGCCCGAGGGCATCATCAACCCGCCGATTGATGAGCTGCTCGAGGCCACCGACTCGAAGTACAGCCTCGTGATCTACGCCGCCAAGCGCGCCCGTCAGATCAACGCGTACTACTCGCAGCTCGGCGAGGGCCTCCTCGAGTACGTCGGCCCGCTGGTGGACACCCACGTCCACGAGAAGCCGCTGTCGATCGCGCTCCGCGAGATCAACGCGGGCCTGCTGACGTCCGAGGCCGTCGAGGGCCCGGCGCAGTAAGCAGCAGTACCTTCCACCACGGGCCCGGCAGGGGCACCTCCCAGCGTTAACTGGGGGAGCGACTGCCCGGGCCCGTGGTGTGTCATGGAGTCGTACGTTTCCGAGTGCGGGGAGGCACGGTGGGCAAGCCGAAGGTCGTTCTGGGGGTCAGCGGCGGGATCGCCGCGTACAAGGCGTGCGAGCTGCTGCGGCGGCTCACGGAGTCGGGCCATGACGTACGCGTCGTCCCCACCGAGTCGGCGCTGCACTTCGTCGGCGCCGCGACCTGGTCGGCGCTGTCCGGGCACCCCGTGTCCACGGAGGTCTGGTCGGACGTCCACGAGGTGCCGCACGTGCGGATCGGCCAGGGCGCCGACCTCGTGATCGTCGCGCCCGCCACCGCCGACATGCTCGCCAAGGCCGCCCACGGCCTCGCCGACGACCTGCTCACCAACACGCTCCTCACCGCCCGCTGCCCGGTCGTCTTCGCCCCGGCCATGCACACGGAGATGTGGGAGCACCCCGCGACGCAGGAGAACGTGGCGACGCTGCGCCGCCGCGGCGCCCTCGTCGTCGAGCCCGCCGTCGGCCGCCTCACCGGCGTCGACACCGGCAAGGGCCGCTTCCCGGAGCCCGCGGAGCTCTTCGAGGTCGTACGCCGCGTCCTCGCCCGCGGCGGCAGGACCGCCCAGGACCTGGCCGGACGCCATGTCGTCGTGAGCGCGGGCGGCACCCGCGAGCCCCTCGACCCCGTGCGCTTCCTCGGCAACCGCTCCTCCGGCAAGCAGGGCTACGCCCTCGCCCGCAGCGCGGCGGCCCGCGGCGCGCGCGTGACCCTGGTGGCCGCCAACGCGGCGCTGCCCGACCCGGCGGGCGTCGACGTCGTCCCCGTCGGCACCGCCGTCCAGCTGCGCGAGGCCGTCCTGAAGGCGGCCGCGGACGCCGACGCCGTGGTGATGGCGGCCGCCGTCGCCGACTTCCGCCCGGCCGCGTACGCCACCGGAAAGATCAAGAAGAAGGACGGCGAGGAGCCCGCGCCCATCGCCCTTGTCCGCAATCCGGACATCCTGGCCGAGATCGCGGGCGACCGCCCGCGCCCGGGACAGGTGGTCGTCGGCTTCGCGGCCGAGACGGACGACGTCCTCGCCAACGGACGCGCGAAGCTCGCCCGCAAGGGCTGTGACCTGCTCGTCGTGAACGAGGTGGGCGAGCGCAAGACGTTCGGCTCTGAGCGGAACGAGGCCGTGGTGCTCGGCGCCGACGGCAGCGAGACCCCGGTGCCGTACGGCCCGAAGGACGATCTCGCCGACACGGTCTGGGACCTGGTCGTTCCCCGGCTGGCCTGAAAGATCACATTCCAGCCGATCCGCACGCCACTTTCGTCGCACGGGCCGCGTCAAACCAGCAAAAACCCTGGAAATCCGGGCGACACGCCCTCTGGTGGAGACCAAGTGCCGTGGCGCACAATGCAGTGCCGCAGGTCACAGGCCTCCCATGTGGCGAGACAGGTGACCACGCGGCCCAGTGCGACCGATAAACTGGTGTCGGACGTCGTCGAGCGCAGCTCTCGGCCCGTCCGTCAATGATCAGCCAGCAGCCGCTGCAACCACAGGGAGCGATGTGTCCCGCCGTCTCTTCACCTCGGAGTCCGTGACCGAGGGTCACCCCGACAAGATCGCCGACCAGATCAGCGACACCATTCTCGATGCGCTTCTGCGCGAGGACCCGACGTCCCGGGTCGCCGTCGAAACGCTCATCACGACCGGCCTCGTGCACGTCGCCGGTGAGGTCACGACCAAGGCGTACGCGCCGATCGCGCAGCTGGTGCGCGAGAAGATCCTCGAGATCGGCTACGACTCGTCGAAGAAGGGCTTCGACGGTGCCTCCTGTGGCGTGTCGGTGTCCATCGGCGCGCAGTCCCCCGACATCGCGCAGGGCGTGGACACGGCCTACGAGAGCCGCGTCGAGGGCGACGAGGACGAGCTGGACCGCCAGGGCGCGGGCGACCAGGGCCTGATGTTCGGCTACGCCTGCGACGAGACCCCGGAGCTCATGCCGCTCCCGATCCACCTCGCGCACCGCCTCTCGCGCCGCCTGTCCGAGGTCCGCAAGAACGGCACGATCCCCTACCTGCGCCCGGACGGCAAGACCCAGGTCACCATCGAGTACGACGGCGACAAGGCCGTCCGCCTCGACACCGTCGTCGTCTCCTCGCAGCACGCGAGCGACATCGACCTGGACTCGCTCCTCGCCCCCGACATCCGCGAATTCGTGGTCGAGCCCGAGCTCAAGGCCCTCGTGGACGACGGCATCAAGCTGGAGACCGAGGGCTACCGCCTCCTGGTCAACCCGACGGGCCGCTTCGAGATCGGCGGCCCGATGGGCGACGCCGGCCTGACCGGCCGCAAGATCATCATCGACACGTACGGCGGCATGGCCCGCCACGGCGGCGGCGCCTTCTCCGGCAAGGACCCGTCCAAGGTCGACCGCTCCGCGGCGTACGCGATGCGCTGGGTCGCCAAGAACGTCGTCGCGGCCGGCCTCGCCGCCCGCTGCGAGGTCCAGGTCGCCTACGCCATCGGCAAGGCCGAGCCCGTCGGCCTGTTCGTCGAGACCTTCGGCACCAACACCATCGACACGGACAAGATCGAGACCGCCATCGGCGAGGTCTTCGACCTCCGCCCGGCCGCGATCATCCGCGACCTCGACCTGCTCCGCCCGATCTACTCCCAGACCGCCGCGTACGGCCACTTCGGCCGCGCGCTGCCGGACTTCACGTGGGAGCGGACGGACCGCGTGGAGGCCCTCCGCAGGGCCGTCGGCCTGTAATCAGTTCTTCCCCTGCTTCTTCTTCTGCGGCCCCGGACCAGCTGGTCCGGGGCCGCGGTCGTGTGTCCGGCCGCCCCTCGGCCCCGGCGGCCGTCCCGCTCCGGCCCCTGGCGGTGTCACTGCCGTCTGGTAGGAATTGGGCTGTGAGCAGCGAGAACGGTTCGGCGGGTGACGGGGGAGTGCCTGAGCAGCTTGCGCTGATCCGGGAGAGTGTGCGGAAGGCCAAGGCGCCGAAGGCGAAGCCGCGTACGTGGCGGGGGGCCGCGCTCGCCAAGGAGTTGCCGGTGGCGCGGGTCGTGGTGGACAAGGGGGTGCTGCACCTCGACCGGTACTTCGACTACGCGGTGCCCGAGGACCTCGACGAGGCCGCGCAGCCCGGGGTGCGGGTGCGGGTGCGGTTCGGCGCCGGGTCGCGGAACGTGCGGGAGGGGCGGCGCGAGGGCGGCGGGCTCATCGACGGGTTCATCGTCGAGCGCGTCGCGGAGACGGACTACTCCGGGCCGCTGGCCGCGCTCGCGCAGGTCGTGTCGCCGGAGCCCGTCCTCGACGGGGAGCTGCTCGGGCTCGCGCGAGCGGTGGCCGACCGGTACGCGGGCAGCCTCGCCGACGTGCTGCAGCTCGCGATCCCGCCGCGGCACGCCCGCGCCGAGTCCCGCCCCTCGCCGCCCGCGCCCCCGCCGCCCCCGGTGCCGGACGCCGGGTCGTGGCGGAGGTACGCGCGCGGGGCCGAGTTCGTCGCGGAGCTCGCGGCGGGCGGGGCGCCGCGGGCCGTGTGGACCGCGTTGCCGGGTCCGCAGTGGGCCGACGAGATCGCCCGGGCCGTGCAGGCGACGCTCGCGTCGGGGCGCGGCGCGCTCGTCGTCGTACCGGCGGGGCGGCCCGCCGCGCGCGTGGACGCGGCGCTGCGGGTGCTGCTCGGCGAGGGGCAGCACGCGCTCCTGACCGCCGACGCCGGACAGGAGCGCCGGTACCGGGAGTGGCTGGCCGTGCGGCGCGGATCCGTGCGGGCCGTCGTCGGGACCCGGGCCGCGATGTTCGCGCCCGTGCGGAATCTCGGCCTCGTCGTCGTGTGGGACGACGGCGACGGCAGCCACGGCGATGAGAACGCTCCGTTCCCGCATGTGCGGGAGGTGCTCGAACTGCGGGCCTCGCGCGACAAGTGCGGGTTTCTGCTGGGGAGTTGGAGCTGCACCGTCGAGGCCGCGCAGCTGGTCGAGAGCGGGTGGGCGGCGCCGATCGGCGCGGATCGCGAGCAGGTGCGGGCCGCCGCGCCGCTGGTGCGGACCGTGGGGGACGGGGACCTCGCGCGCGACGAGGCGGCGCGGGCGGCCCGGCTGCCCTCCCTCGCCTGGCGGACCGCCCGGGAGGGCCTGAAGCACGGCCCGGTCCTCGTGCAGGTGCCCCGGCGTGGCTACGTACCGCGTCTTGCCTGCGAGCGGTGCCGGGAGCCCGCGCGCTGTCGGCACTGCGCCGGACCGCTCGAAGCGCGGGACGCGGGCGCTCTGGTGTGCGGCTGGTGCGGGCGCGACGAGGCCGCCTGGCACTGTCCGGAGTGCGGTGCCTTCCGGCTGCGCGCGCAGGTCGTGGGGGCGCGGCGCACCGCGGAGGAGCTGGGGCGGGCGTTCCCGGCGGTGCCGGTGCGGACCTCCGGGCGCGAGCAGGTGCTCGACACGGTGGGGGGTGCCCCCGCCCTCGTGGTGAGCACGCCGGGGGCGGAGCCGGTGGCCGAGGGCGGCTATGCGGCCGCGCTGCTGCTCGACGGGTGGGCGATGCTCGGGCGGCCCGACCTGCGGGCGGGCGAGGACGCGCTGCGGCGTTGGATCGGGGCGGCCGCGCTGGTCCGTGACCAGGGGGCGGGCGGCACCGTGGTGATCGTCGCCGAGCCGACGCTGCGGCCCGTGCAGGCGCTGGTGCGGTGGGATCCGGTGGGGCACGCGGTCCGGGAGCTGTCGGAGCGGGCGGAGCTCGGGTTTCCGCCGGTGTCGCGGATGGCGGCGGTGGCCGGGCCTGCGGAGGCGCTTGCCGACTTCCTCGCCCGGGTCGAACTGCCTGCGGACGCCGAGGTGTTGGGGCCGGTGCCGATGGCTCCCGTGGAGGCGGGGCGGGGGCGGCGGGCCAGTGATCCGCCGCCTGGGGAGCGGTGGGAGCGGGTGTTGGTGCGGGTGCCGCCCGGGAGTGGGGCGGTGTTGGCTCGGGCGTTGAAGGCCGCGCAGGCCGCGCGGATGGCGCGGGGGGTGGGGGTGCAGCAGGCTGTTCGGGTGCGGATTGATCCGGCGGATATTGGGTGACGGTGGGGGTTCCTCGCGGGGGCGCCCCTGACCCGCCCCTTCCCGGAACTAGGGGCTCCGCCCCTAGGACCCCTTTTTTCCGCGCTTCGCGCTTGTCCTCAAACGCCGGACGGGCTGGGTGGATCGCCGGTACGGCTGGGTGGATCGCCGGTGCGGGCGTGCATAGGGGCATACGGCTGCCCCCTGCCCGTCGGTGTGGGCAGGGGGCAGCCGTGGGGGTCAGCCGTTGCGCGGGCCGGGGAAGGCGCCCGGCCGGACGTCGTCGCGGAGGGCGGGGCTGCCCGCGGTCGGCTGGGTCGGCATGGCGCGGGCCGCGGGGACGGACGGGAGCGTGGTGCCCACGGGGACCGGTCGTGCGGCGGGGGTCGGCTCGGTCGCGCGGTCCGGCTCGGCGGCCGTGGTCTGCGCCGTGGTGCGGCGGGCGCCGTACCGGCGGTGCACCGCCTGCTTGGTGACGCCGAGCGCGGAGCCCACCGCGTCCCACGAGAAGCCGAGGGAGCGGTCGAAGTCGACCGCGGCGGTCACCAGTGTCTCGACGCTGTCCCGCAGTTCCTGGGCGAGGCGGACGGTCGGGGCGGGTGCGCGCCCGTACACGACGAAGCCCGCGGAGGGGCTGGAGCGGCGCGGGCGGTAGACGTTGCCGAGCTGGGCGGTGAGGGTGCGCAGTGCGTCCACCTGCCGGCGGACCCGCTCGATGTCCCGCACCAGGAGGTGCAGGCTGGCCCGTGCCTGGGCGTCGTGGGTTGCGTGGTCGGCCATGAACAAGCCTCTCGAACCGGCGTTGAGTGATCGGGGTTGATGGAGTTGTAGGGAGGGGGAGGAGAGGGAAAGGGGGGGAGGGGGGTGGAGGGGGAGTGGATGGGGTGCGTGGGGACGGGGAGGGTGGTCGGCGGGACGTATCTGCGTGCTGGATTCGTGGTGCGTGGGGGAACCGGCGGGCCGGTGTGGGGGGTTGCCTGTGCGGTGAATGAGGAGCGGGCCGCGTGTGCGGCCCGTTGTGGTCAACTTTTTCTTGACCAACGCGCTACGTCGTGAGGGGTCACGGTCCCGGGGCGTATGTGCATATGCGCAGGGCGCACGGCTCTGCGTACGCCCCCGGGACGCTTCCCGGTACGGCCCGCGCCCCGGCGGGGAGGCGGCCCATAGACTGGTGCGTCGCCGTCCACGCCCGGCGCGTCGCCGCCGACCGACAGCCGCCGCCGACCCCCAGAAATCCGAGGTACCACCCAGTGAAGCTGGTCTTCGCAGGCACCCCCGAGGTCGCCGTCCCCGCCCTGGACGCCCTGATCGCCTCCGGCAGGCACGAGGTCGCCGCCGTCGTGACGCGCCCCGACGCCCCCGCGGGCCGGGGCCGCAGGCTGGTCGCGAGCCCGGTGGCCGAGCGCGCGGAGGAGGCCGGGATCGAGGTCCTGAAGCCCGCGAAGCCGCGCGACCCGGAGTTCCTCGACCGGCTGCGGGAGATCGCGCCGGACTGCTGCCCGGTCGTCGCCTACGGCGCGCTCCTGCCGAAGGTGGCCCTCGACGTGCCGGCCCGCGGCTGGGTCAACCTGCACTTCTCGCTGCTGCCCGCCTGGCGCGGCGCCGCCCCCGTGCAGCACTCGATCATGGCGGGCGACGAGATCACCGGCGCCTCCACCTTCCTCATCGAGGAGGGCCTGGACTCGGGGCCGGTGTACGGCACGGTCACCGAGGCGGTCCGGCCCACCGACACCAGCGGTGACCTGCTGACCCGGCTCGCGTTCGCGGGCGCGGGGCTGCTTGCGGCGACGATGGACGGCATCGAGGACGGGACGCTGACCGCCCTGCCCCAGCCCGCCGACGGCATCAGCCTCGCCCCGAAGATCACCGTCGAGGACGCGCGGGTCGACTGGGCGGCCCCGGCGCTCCGCGTGGACCGCGTGGTGCGCGGCTGCACGCCCGCGCCCGGCGCGTGGACCGTCTTCCGCGGCGAGCGCCTGAAGCTGATCCAGGCCGTGCCGGTCCCGGACCGCACCGACCTCGCGCCCGGCGAGCTGTCGGTCGGCAAGAAGAACCTGTACGTCGGCACGGGCTCGTACGCCGTGGAGCTGCTGTGGGTCCAGGCACAGGGCAAGAAGCCGATGGCCGCGGCGGACTGGGCGCGTGGGGTGCGGATCGCTCCGGGGGAGCGGGTCGGCTCGTAGCGCCGTCGTTGTGGGGCGGTGGTCCCCGGGGAGGGTCGGCGCGTGGTGCCGTCGTCGCCGGGCGGGGGCCGGGCGGCGGGTGGGTCGGGGGCGGCCGACGTAGGCTGGGTGGGTTCGGCGCACGCGGGGTACTCGCGTACGCCGACGCGCACCCACGCTCGTACCCCTCAGCGGAGCACCTTTGAACGACAAGGCCACACGCCGTCCCCGCAAGCCCGGCAAGCCCTACCGCCGACCGCAGAAGGACCCCGTCCGCTTCCTCGCCTTCGAGGCGCTGCGGGCCGTGGACGAGCGCGACGCGTACGCGAACCTCGTGCTGCCGCCGCTGCTGCGCAAGGCCCGCGAGGGCGGGGACTTCGACGCGCGGGACGCGGCGCTCGCCACCGAGCTCGTCTACGGGACGCTGCGCAGGCAGGGCACGTACGACGCGATCGTCGCCGCCTGCATCGACCGGCCGCTGCGCGAGGTCGACCCGCCCGTGCTCGACGTGCTCAACATGGGCGTGCACCAGCTCCTCGGCACGCGCATCCCGTCGCACGCCGCGGTGTCCGCGTCCGTGGAGCTGGCGCGCGTGGTGCTCGGCGACGGGCGGGCCAAGTTCGTCAACGCCGTCCTGCGCAAGGTCGCCCAGGACGACCTCGACGGCTGGCTCGCCAAGGTCGCGCCGCCGTACGAGGACGACCCGGAGGACCATCTGGCCGTCGTGCACTCGCACCCGCGCTGGGTCGTCTCGGCCCTGTGGGACTCGCTCGGCGGCGGCCGCGCGGGCATCGAGGACCTGCTCGCAGCCGACAACGAACGGCCCGAGGTGACCCTGGTCGCCCGGCCCGGGCGGACGACGGCCGACGAGCTGCTCGACGCGCTCGGCGAGCAGGCGGCCGCGGGCCGCTGGTCGCCGTACGCCGTCCGGCTCGCCGAGGGCGGTGAGCCCGGGCGGCTCGACGCCGTGCGCGAGGGGCGCGCGGGCGTCCAGGACGAGGGCAGCCAGCTCGTGGCGCTCGCACTCGCGAACGCGCCGGTCGAAGGGCCCGACACGAAGTGGCTCGACGGGTGCGCAGGCCCCGGCGGCAAGGCCGCCATGCTCGCCGGGCTCGCCGCCGAGCGCGGCGCGACGCTGCTCGCCGCCGAGAAGCAGCCGCACCGGGCCCGGCTCGTCGGCAACGCCCTGGCCGGAAACCCCGGCCCGTACCAGGTGATCGCCGCCGACGGCACCCGTCCGCCGTGGCGTCCCGGCAGCTTCGACCGCGTCCTGATGGATGTGCCCTGCACGGGGCTCGGCGCGCTGCGGCGGCGCCCGGAGGCGCGGTGGCGGCGCAGGCCCGAGGACCTGGAGGGGTTCGCGCCGCTGCAACGTGCGCTGCTGCACAGCGCGTTGGAGTCCGTGCGGGTCGGCGGCGTCGTCGGGTACGCCACGTGTTCGCCGCACCTCGCGGAGACGCGGGCCGTCGTGGACGACGTGATGAAACAGCGGGGTGCGGGCGTCGAACTGGTCGACGCGCGGCCGCTGTTCGAGGGGGTGCCGGGGCTCGGCGACGGGCCTGATGTGCAGTTGTGGCCGCATGTGCACGGCACCGATGCGATGTATCTGGCGGTCATTCGGCGGGTGGGGTGAGCGGGTGCCGGGAGGTGCCCTAGGCCGTTCCTTGCCGAACCAGGGGGGCTCCGCCCCCCTGGACCCCCCTTCTTTCCGCGCTTCGCGCTCGTCTTCAAACGCCGGACGGGCTATGAGTATCCGCAAACTCCTTGCTTGACGGTTCCTCGTGGTGGGACAGGGTGTGGGGCCACCAGATCCTGGGGCCCGCGTCCAGGAACAGGGACGTGACCAGGACGGAGCGGACGATGAAGGTGTCCAGGAGGACGCCCAGGGCGACCGCGAAGCCTATTTCCACGAAGGGGACCATCGGGATCGTGCCGAGGACGGCGAACGTGCCCGCGAGGACCAGGCCCGCCGACGTGATGACCGCGCCGGTCGCGGCGAGGCCGGTGAGGACGCCGGGGCGGGTGGCCCGGAGGCCCGCCTCCTCGCGGATGCGGGTCGTGAGGAAGATGTTGTAGTCGATGCCCAGGGCCACGAGGAACACGAACACGAAGAGGGGGAAGTCGGTGCCCTCTCCGGGGAAGTCGAAGACGTGGCGGAAGACGAGCGCGCTGATGCCGAGGGCCGCGGAGAACGACAGGATGACCGTGGCGATCAGCAGGAGCGGGGCGACGATCGCGCGCAGCAGGAGCGCCAGGATCAGGAGCACCACGAGCAGCACGAGCGGGATGACGACCTTGTCGTCGTGAATGGTCGCCTTGTCCATGTCGCGTAGCGTCGCCGTGCCGCCGCCGACCTTCGCGTCCGCGTCCGGCACGTCGTGCACGGCGTCACGGACCCGGGCGACGGTGTCCTTGGCCGCCCGGCTGTCGGACGGGTCGGTGAGGGTCGCCTCGAAGAGGATCTTGCCGTCGTGTTCGGGCTTCGTGCCCGGGGGCGTGGCGATGCTCTCCGGGCTGACGCCGCGGGTCCCGGCCACGGCACGGCGGACCTCGTCGCCCTGCGCCTTGTTCGCGAGGACGACCAGCGGGTCGCCGGTGCCCGCGGGGAAGTACTCCGCCTTGACCTCCTGACCCGTGATCGATTCGGGCTTGTCGATGAACGCGTCGTTGTTGCTGACGCCCTCCGCGCGCAGCTGGACCAGGCCGACGGCCAGGGCGGCGAGGGTCACCGACGTGAGCACCCAGGTCATGCGGGGACGGCGCGCGATGCGGCGCCCGGTGCGGGCCCACACGCCCTTCTCCGCCGGGTCCGCGGAGCCGTAGTGCGGGATCTGCGGCCAGAACAGCCAGCGGCCGAAGATCACCAGCAGGGCGGGGAACAGCGAGAGCATCGCGACCAGGGCGACCGCGATGCCGATGGCGGCGACGGGGCCGAGGCCGCGCGTGGAGCTCATCTCGGCCGTGAGCAGGACCAGCATGCTCAGGACGACGGTCGCGCCCGACGCGATGACGGCGGGGCCCGCCCGGTGCAGGGCGAGGGCCATCGCCTCGTGCCGGTCCTCGTGGCGGCGCAGCTCCTCGCGGTAGCGGGCGACCAGGAGCAGCGCGTAGTCCGTGCCCGCGCCGAAGACGAGCACCGTGAGGATGCCCTGGCTCTGGCCGTTGACCGTCAGATCGGCGTGCCGGGCGAGCAGGTAGATCAGCGCCTGCGCGCCGAACAGCGACACGAGCACCGAGATCAGCGGGATGCACAGGAGCACCGGGCTGCGGTACGTGATCAGCAGGGCCACGACGACGACGGCGCCCGCCGCGAGCAGCAGCGTCGAGTCGATCTCGGCGAAGGCCTCCGCGAAGTCGGCGCTCACCCCGGCCGTGCCCGTGATGTACACGTCCAGTCCGTCGCTGCTCTTGCCCACGGCGCCGCGGACGTCGTCGACGGCGTCCGGCAGGTCCGTCCAGGTGTCGTTGTTCATCGTGAGCGGCACGTACACCTGGGCGGCCTGGGCCTCGCCGCCCTTCTTGTCGTACGCGGGGCCGCGGGTCTCGTCGCCGCGGATCCAGTGCGCGCGCAGCTGCTTCACGCCGCGCACGCCCTCGTCGATCCGCTCGCGGTCCCGCGCCGTCAGCGGGCCGTCCTCCCGCGCGTACACGACCACCATGGGCATGCTCTCGGGCCTGAACTCCTCGGAGGCGTGCAGGACTTGGGTGGACTCCGCGGAGTGCGGCACCCAGGACGAGGTGGTGTTGTCCTGCTCGTCGGAGAGCTTCTGCGCGAACGGCGCCGCGAGGACGAGGACGACTATCCAGAAGCCGAGCACCAGCCACTTGGTCCGCGGCCCGCAGACCAGCCAGGCCACTCCGCTGTGCGGGCGCCGCTTCCGGTCCGGCGCGGCCGTCCGGGTCTGCCGCGTCGTCGGCTCCTGCGGTGTTTCCTGCGTCTGCTCGGTCTGCTGCGTCTTCCGGGATTTTGGCGTCCTTGGCATAGCCGCCCCCTGCCGCCCCGCGCGCTGCCGGTGGACGGACAGCATGGCACGCGGTGTGCGGGCGCGGGAGGTCGCCTCGGGCCGGGGAGCGGGCGCGCGGGACCGGGGCGGGCCACCGTCGCGAGGCATGGCAGGCTTGGGGCATGGCCGCGCAGATCAACCCCAGCATCCTGTCCGCAGACTTCGCCCGCCTCGCCGAAGAGGCGAAGGCCGTGGACGGCGCAGACTGGCTCCATGTCGACGTCATGGACAACCACTTCGTACCGAACCTCACCCTCGGGGTGCCGGTCGTAGAGTCCCTGGCACGGGCGACGGACACGCCTCTGGACTGCCACCTCATGATCGAGGACCCCGATCGCTGGGCCCCGCAGTACGTAGAAGCGGGTGCCGGATCCGTCACGTTCCACGCGGAGGCGGCGGCGGCGCCGGTGCGCCTCGCGCGCGAGATCCGCGCGAAGGGGGCGCGCGCCTCCATGGCGCTGAAGCCCGCGACCCCCATCGAGCCGTACGAGGACATCCTTTCCGAGCTCGACATGCTGCTGATCATGACCGTCGAGCCCGGCTTCGGTGGCCAGGCCTTCCTCGACATCATGCTGCCCAAGATCCGCCGCACCCGTGAGCTGATCGGCAAGCACGGGCTCGAGCTGTGGCTGCAGGTCGACGGCGGAGTCTCGGCTTCCACCATCGAGCGCTGCGCCGAGGCGGGTGCGGACGTCTTCGTCGCCGGGTCCGCGGTCTATGGAGCGGAGGACCCCGCTCAGGCGGTACGTGCACTGCGCACCCAGGCCGAGTCCGCTACGGCGTCCGCCGCATGGGCATGCGGCCACTGAGCCACGGCTCGGCCACGGGAACGTGAACGGGACCGAGGAGGGCTGATCAAGTACTCCGGATCTGCAAGGATGAACAGCGAATCCAGGTGTACGAATGTTGTGAACAGCAGTGAGGAGAGCACCGTGTCGGCCATGTCGGCGGGTCGGTCAGCCATGCGGATGGGACCCGCGGAGCTGGTGCAGGCGGCGGCCATGGCCCGCCGCTTCTACCTCGAGGGCAAGTCCAAGATCCAGATCGCCGAGGAGTTCGGCGTCAGCCGCTTCAAGGTGGCGAGGGTCCTGGAGACCGCACTCGAGCGTGACCTTGTACGGATCGAGATCCGCGTGCCCGCGGAGCTGGACGCCGAGCGCTCGGACGCGCTGCGCGCCCGCTACGGCCTCCGGCACGCCGTCGTCGTCGAGTCGCCGACCCCCACCGACGACACCGAGGAGTCGCCCGACCCGGAGAACCTCGGCGAGGTCGCGGCCGGGCTGCTCGGCGAGCTCGTCGCCGAGGGCGATGTGCTCGGCCTCGCCTGGGGCCGTTCGACCATCAACATGGCGGCGGCCCTGGAGGCGCTGCCGCCGTGCACGGTCGTGCAGCTGACCGGCGTGTACGACGCGGGGACCGCCGAGCGCGGCTCCGTCGAGGCCGTCCGGCGCGCCGCGCAGGTCTCCGGCGGCGACGCCCACCCCATCTACGCGCCGATGCTCCTGCCCGACGCGGCGACCGCCGCCGCGCTGCGCCACCAGACCGGGATCGCCCGCGCCTTCGAGTACTTCGACAAGGTGACGGTCGCCGCGGTGTCCATCGGCTCGTGGGAGCCCGGCATCTCCACGGTCCACGACATGCTCACGGACGAGGAGCGCGCCCACTACGCCTCGCTCGGCGTCGCCGCCGAGATGTCCGCGCACCTCTTCGACGCGGAGGGCCGCCGGGTCGGCCGGGATCTCGGCGAGCGCTGCATCACCGTCGAGGCGGACCGGCTGCGCCGCATCCCGGAGGTCGTCGCGATCGCCGGGGGAGCGCGCAAGGCGGCGGCGATCGACGCGGTGCTCCGCTCGGGCCTGGTGACGAGCCTGGTCACGGACACGGCCGCGGCCGACCAGCTCCTGGCCGCGGGCCCCGCCCCGCGTCCGGCGCTCGACCGGGCCGACCCGGACGGGGACTGACCGGGACGGGGCCGACCCGGACGGGAACTGTCCTGGGCGGGGCTGATCCGGACGGGGACTGTCGTGGACGGGGCTGATCCGGACGGGGACTGTCGTGGGCGGGGCTGGCCCGGTCGGTGGTTGTCCTGGACAGGGCTGACCGGGACGAAGACTGACCAGGACGGGGCTGACCCGGACAGGAACTGTCCTGGACGGGGATTGTCCTGGGCGGGATTGATCCCGACGGGACTGCTCCTGGCGGTGCTGGCCCGGGCCGGTGCTGACCCGGCGCGGCGCTGCGGGGGCGGCCGTTCGGACGCGGGCGCGCGCCCGTGCGCGGGGGCTGTGGCAGCATCAGGACCATGATCTTCCGGTCCGGCGGCCGCGCGCTGTGTGCCCTTCTGGTCTGCCTCGCGGTGCTCGTCACGGGCTGCGGCGGCGGCGAGCGGGACAGCGGCGGGCGTGCGGCCCCCGCCACGGCCACGCCCGACTGGGCGCGCGGCATGCCGACCGTCGCGGTCGCGGCACTGCCCGCCGAGGCCCGGCGGACCCTGGAGCTCATCGACCGGGGCGGGCCCTTCCCGTACGCCAAGGACGGCACCGTCTTCGGCAACTTCGAGGGCGAGCTGCCGCGCCGGGCCCGCGGCTACTACCACGAGTACACCGTCCGTACGCCGGGGGAACGCGGCCGCGGAGCACGGCGCCTCGTCACCGGCCGCGAGGACGAGCTCTACTACACGGACGACCACTACGCGTCGTTCAAGGCGGTGCTGAGATGACGGAGGCGAAGGCACGATGACCACCGACGAGGCGGGCGGGCCGCTCGCGCCGGTGCTCGACGCCGTGCGCGGCACCGGCTGGACCACCCTCGCGCTCGACCTGAGCGGCGTGCGCGACAAGGCCGCCTTCATGGACCGGTGCGCCGCCGCCCTGGCGCTGCCCGGCTGGTTCGGGCGCAACTGGGACGCACTCGCCGACTGCCTCACGGACCTGTCGTGGGCGCCGCCCGCACCCGGCCGGCTCGTGGTCGTGTCCGCCTGGCAGGACTACGCGCAGGCGGCGCCGTACGACTGGGAGACCGCGCAGGAGGTCTTCGCGTCGGCGGTCGCGTACTGGCGGGACCAGGACACGGCGCTGGAGGTCGTGCTCGCCCTGGGGCCGTCGGTCTGACGGCACGGGGACGTATCAGGGGCTCGGCGGAGCCCCATCGGGGACACCACGGGGGGACCAGGGGATGGAACTGTACGGGCGCGACGCGGAGCGGGCCGCCGTCGACGAACTGCTCGATGGGGCGAGGAAGCAGCGCGGCGGCGTGCTCGTCGTCCGCGGCGAGGCCGGGATCGGCAAGACGGCCCTGCTCGACCACGCCGCCGACCGCGCGACGGACCTGCGGGTGCTGCGCGGCACCGGCATCGAGTCCGAGTCCGAGCTGGCCTACGCGGGCCTGCACCTGCTGCTCGGCCCCTACACCGACCGGCTCGGCGCCCTGCCCGCGCCCCAGGCACGGGCGCTGCGGGCGGCGTTCGGGATGACGGACGCCACGGACGCCGTGGCGGAGGCGGGCGGTGACACGGGGCAGGGGGCGGCGCCCGACCGGTTCCTCGTCGGGCTCGCCGCGCTCTCGCTGCTCGGCGAGATCAGCGAGGAGCGGCCCCTGCTGGTGCTCCTCGACGACGCCCAGTGGCTCGACCAGGCGTCCGCGGAGGCGCTGCTGTTCGCCGCGCGGCGGCTCGGCTCCGATCCCGTCGCGCTGGTCTTCGCCGTCCGGGACGGGCATCCGTTCCCCGCGACCGGCCTCGCCGAACTGCGGCTCACGGGGCTCGACGAGGGCGCGGGCACGCGCCTGCTGCACCAGCACGCCGACGGGCTCCCCGGCCACGTACGCACCCTGATCCTCCAGGAGGCGCACGGCAACCCGCTCGCCCTGCTCGAACTGCCCGCCGCGCTCAGCGCCGCACAGCGCTCGGGCGAGCTGCACGCCGACTTCTTCCACCTCGGCGCCAAAGCCGTCTCCGAACGCATCGAGCGGACCTTCCTCGGCCGTGTGCGCGCCCTGCCCGCCAAGGCCCAGGATCTGCTCGTGGTCGCCGCCGCCGAGGGCACCGGCGAGCTGAGCGCCGTCCTCGACGCCGGAAAGGCCCTGGACGCCACGCCCGACGACCTGGCCGCCGCCGAGGAGAGCCGCCTGATCCGGGTGGCCGACGGGCGGCTCGCCTTCACCCATCCGCTGGTCCGCTCCGCCGTCTACCGCGCGGCGCCGCTCGCCCTGCGGACGGCCGCGCACCACGCCCTGGCCGCGGCCACCACCGCCGACCGCCGCGCCTGGCACCGGGCGGCCGCCGCGACCCGGCCCGACGAGAGCGTCGCCGCCGACCTGGAACGCACCGCCGAGGACGCCCGCCGCCGCGGCGGCCGCCAGGCCGAGGCCGCCGCGTACGAACGCGCCGCCGACCTGTCGCCCGGCGACGAGCAGCGCGCCCGGCGCCTCGCCGCCGCGGCCGAGGCCGTCGAGAACGCGGGCCGGCAGGAGCGCGCCGCGGACCTCGCGGACCGGGCCGCCGCGCACCCCCACGACCCGGTGACCCGCGCCCGGCTCGCCCGCATCCGCGCCACCGCCGCGAACGCCAGGGGCGAGCAGCGGGCGGCGCACGCGCTCCTGGTCGACGCCGCGGTGGAGGTCGGGCCGCACGACGCGCAGGCCGCCGCGTTCATGTTCCTGGACGCGATGTCCGCCGCCTGGGCGGTCAACGACCCGGGCATGATCGCGCAGACCTCGGCCCGGCTCGCCGCCCTTGACCCGCCGTCGGCGGTCGCGCCGCTGTTCACCGCGGTCGAGGGCCTGGCGGCCGTGGCGCTCGGCGACCCGGCCCGCGGCCTGCCCGCGGTGCGCGCCCTGGTCGATCCCGCCACCGCAGCGGTGCGCGGGGCCGGACCGTGGGAACGCGCGAGCACGCACTGGTGGCACCAGCTCATCGGCGACCTCGACGCCGCGTACGACCTGGCCCGTGCCCTGGAGCGGGACTGCCGGGCCCGTGACGACATCGGGCTCATGCCCGCCGCGCTCTTCCACCTCGCGCGGGCCCAGCTGCTCCTGGGCCGCCTGCGCGACGCCACCGCGTCGGCGTCCGAGGGCGCCCGGATCGCGGAGGACACCGCGCAGGGCCTGTTCGCCGGGAACCTGCGCGGCGTCCTCGCGCACGTCGCCGCCGTCGAGGGCGACGAGGAGCGCTGCCGGGACCTCACCAAGCAGCTCGCCGCGCAGGGCCTGCCCATCGCGGGCGCCTGGTCGGGCGGCGCCCTCGCCCTGCTCGACCTCGGGCACGGCCGCCACGACGAGGCCCTGCACCGCCTGGAGGAGCTCTGGGCGGGGCCGCACGGTCACAGCGGCTTCGCCCTGTACGCCCTGCCCGACCTCGTCGAGAGCGCGGTGCGGGTGGGGCGGGTCGCGCGCGCCGAGGCCGCGGCCACGGCGTTCACGCGGTGGGCGGACGCCACCGGGCAGGCCTGGGCGCGGGCCGTCGCGCTGCGCTGCCGCGCCCTGCTCGCCGCCGCCGCGGACACGGACGCGGCGGAGGACCTGTACACCGAGGCCGTCCGGGCGCACCGCCACGACAACCGCCCCTTCGAGCGCGCCCGCACCGAGCTGCTGCACGGCGAGTGGCTGCGCCGCAAGCTGCGCCGCAGCGACGCACGGCCGCGGCTGCGCGCCGCCCTCGAGCTCTTCGAGGCCGTCGGCGCCGCGTCCTGGGCGGAGCGGGCCCGCGCCGAACTGCGGGCGACCGGCGAGACCCTGGCCGCCGCCGACCGCGAGCCGGGGCTCCTCGACCTGCTGACCCCGCAGGAGCTGCAGGTCGTCCGCCTCGCCGCGGAAGGGCTGAGCAACCGCGACATCGCGGCACAGCTGTTCCTCAGCCCGCGCACCGTCGGCTACCACCTCTACAAGGCCTATCCGAAGCTGGGCATCGCCTCGCGCGGGGAGCTGGCCCGGATGGACCTGGGCGGCTGAGGCGGGGCCGGTGGGACCGGCGGTGCCTGCCGGGGGTTGCCGGGGGTTGCCGATGCCTGCCGGGGGCTGCGGGGACCCGGCGTAGGACCTGCGACCGAAGCACACCAGTCACGTGACTGATTCGCTTCTTCGCGCCCCTTCCTAGCGTGTCTTGCGCGGCAACAACCGCCGCTCGTCCCCCGAAACGACCCACCAGGAAGGGGAGTCACGCCATGACGCGCTCCACTTCGTCCGCCTCCGCCTCGACCGCCTCGACCGCCGCCACCGACGCCTCGACCTCTGCCGTGTCGTCCTCGGCGCATGAGCGCGCCACGGCCGCGGCGCCGCCACCCGATCGCGTCCCGCTCAAGGCCTGGTTGGCCGTCATAGCCATGGCGCTCGGCACGTTCGCCATGCTCACCGTCGAGGCGCTGCCCGTGGGTCTGCTCACCTCCATCAGCGGCGGGCTCGACGTGTCGCGCGGTGCGGTCGGCCTGATGGTGACGCTGCCGGGCCTGGTGGCCGCGGCGACGGCGCCCGTCCTGCCCGTGCTCATCGGCCGCCTGGACCGGCGGCTCGTCCTGATCGGGCTGCTCACGCTGATGGTGGCGGCCAACGTCCTGTCGGCGACCGCGCCCGGCTTCGGCGTCCTGCTCGTCGCGCGCTTCCTCGTCGGCATCAGCATCGGCGGGTTCTGGGCGCTCGCGGCCGGCATCGCCGTACGCCTCGTGCCCGAGCGGCACATCCCGCGCGCCACCTCGCTCGTGTTCGGCGGCGCGACCGCGGCCAACGTCCTCGGCGTGCCCGCGGCGACGTTCGTCGGCGAGCTCACCGACTGGCGCGTCGCCTTCCTCGCCGTCGGCGGGCTCGGGCTCATCGTGGTCGCCGGTCTTGTGTTCCTGCTCCCGGGGATGCCCGCCACCGAGCCGGTGCGCCTGTCCGCGCTGCCCCAGCAGTTCCGCAACCGCACGGTCCGCGCCGGCGTCATCGCCACCGGCCTGCTCGTCGCCGGGCACTACGCCGCGTTCACGTTCATCAGCCCGATCCTCCAGGACACCTCCGGCGTCAGCGAGCGCCTGGTGAGCCCGCTGCTCCTGGCGTACGGCATCGCGGGCATCGCCGGAACGGTCGTCGCGGGCATCGCCGCCACGCGCAACGTCCGCGCGACGATCATCGTCATGAGCGTGGTGCTCGCCGCCGTGCTCGCGGTGTTCCCGCTGGTCGGCCGCGGGCCGGTTTCCGGAACCGTCCTGCTCGTCCTGTGGGGGCTCGCCTTCGGCGGCATCCCGGTGGCCGTGCAGACGTGGGTCCTCAAGGCCGCGCCCGACGCGACCGAGGCGGCGACCGCCCTGAACACCTCGATGTTCAACCTGGCCATCGCGTCGGGCGCGGCGCTCGGCGGCGTCATCGTCAGCGCCACCACGCTGGGCGCGGTGCTCGTCTTCGGCGCGGTCCTCAGCGCCCTGACCTCGCTCGCGGTGTGGCGCGCGAACCGGATCTAGGGCCGACCCACCGGGCAGGCCCCGGCCGGGTGACGCCGCGTACGCGATGTCGTACGCAGCGCAGTGCCGGGACAGCGGAGTGTGGCCCCCTTGGAGGATCTGACCAGGGGATTCACGGGCCGCCTGGGCGATCGTCCCAGGCGGCGCAATCCGTTCGGCGTGTGACAATGAAGTACGTGCTTTTCCCCCGGCTGTCCTGTTCGGGGGCCACCTCTGATCGACTGGGATGAGCAGCACGTGCGTTTCCTCAATGACATCCAGCCCGCGTACGACCTGACGTACGACGACGTCTTCATGGTGCCGAGGCGCTCCGCCGTGGGGTCGCGCCAGGGCGTCGACCTCGCGTCGCCGGACGGCACGGGCACCACGATCCCGCTGGTCGTCGCCAACATGACCGCGATCGCGGGCCGTCGCATGGCCGAGACCGTGGCCCGCCGCGGCGGCCTCGTCGTCATTCCGCAGGACATCCCGATCGACGTCGTCACCGAGGTCATCTCCTGGGTGAAGACGCGCCACCACGTGCTCGACACCCCGATCGTCCTCGCCCCCACGCAGACCGTCGCCGACGCCCTCGCGCTCCTTCCCAAGCGCGCCCACAACGCGGGCGTCGTCGTGGACGGCGACCACAAGCCCGTCGGCGTGGTCACCGACGCCGACCTCTCCGGCGTCGACCGCTTCACGCAGCTGTCCGAGGTCATGTCGAAGGACCTCCTGCTGCTCGACGCGGACATCGACCCGCGCGACGCGTTCAACAAGCTGGACGGCGCCAACCGCCGCTACGCCCCGGCCGTCGACAAGGACGGCCGCCTCGCGGGCATCCTCACCCGCACGGGCGCCCTGCGCGCGACGCTGTACACCCCGGCCGTGGACGCGAGCGGCAAGCTCCGCATCGCCGCCGCCGTCGGTATCAACGGTGACGTGGCGGGCAAGGCCAAGCAGCTGCTCGACGCGGGCGTCGACACGCTCGTCGTGGACACCGCGCACGGCCACCAGGAGTCGATGATCGCCGCGGTCAAGGCCGTGCGTGCCCTCGACCCGCAGGTGCCGATCGTCGCGGGCAACATCGTGGCCGCCGAGGGCGTGCGCGACCTGATCGAGGCCGGCGCCGACATCATCAAGGTCGGCGTGGGCCCCGGCGCCATGTGCACCACGCGCATGATGACCGGCGTCGGCCGCCCGCAGTTCTCCGCCGTCCTGGAGTGCGCCGCCGAGGCCAAGAAGTTCGGCAAGCACGTGTGGGCCGACGGCGGTGTCCGGCACCCGCGCGACGTCGCGATGGCGCTGGCCGCCGGCGCGTCGAACGTGATGATCGGCTCCTGGTTCGCGGGCACGTACGAGTCCCCGGGCGACCTCCAGCAGGACGCCAAGGGCCGCCTGTACAAGGAGTCCTTCGGCATGGCGTCGGCCCGCGCGGTGCGCAACCGCACGTCCGAGGAGTCCGCCTACGACCGCGCCCGCAAGGCGCTGTTCGAGGAGGGCATCTCGACCTCGCGCATGTTCCTCGACCCGGCGCGCCCGGGCGTCGAGGACCTGATCGACTCGATCATCGCGGGCG
This sequence comes from Streptomyces sp. NPDC059003, assembly GCF_042740445.1. NCBI lineage: Bacteria > Bacillati > Actinomycetota > Actinomycetes > Kitasatosporales > Streptomycetaceae > Streptomyces > Streptomyces sp. NPDC059003. Next base: position 32,673 of record NZ_JBHYJH010000087.1, read on the forward strand.
TCCGCTCGTCGTGCACGTACGCGGGCGCGGCCTCCCTGGAGGAGTTCGCCGAGAAGGCCACCGTCGGCATCCAGAGCGCCGCCGGCTACGCCGAGGGCAAGCCGCTGCACGCCAGCTGGAGCTGACGCGCTCCCAACTCATCGACGGCCCCCGCGAGTTCGCTCGCGGGGGCCGTCGGCGTTCCGCCCCGCGCCGGGAAGATCACAAACGGAATACGGATCAGCCGACGCGCGGTCTGCCGTCGCCGTGCGGACAGCCGCCGTACCGAGAACAAGCGGAATCCTCAGGGGCGGACAAAACGGACGCTACGCAACGGACGAAACGGACGGCGCAATAAAACTCCATACATCTGCCACCCGCGCAACGATCTTGTCCCGATGCGCAACGTTGCTGCATTACGGGCGGGAACCGGCCACCTCTAGAGTCAGGCGCTGTACGTGGCGTGGCGGGGACTGCCTGCTCGGTGGGTTCCCGTGTTCTGCGCGGTCCGCCGTGGGCTCCTGGCCACCGTGACCGGCAGCGATAAGGAGCCAGCCCGTGCTCGACCAGGGCGCACCCCCGCAGTCCCGCCCCCGCCCCCAGGGCGCCGGCGGCCTCGGCGGCCGAATGATGCGGCGCAAGCCGGTGGACCGCCTGGTCGCCGAGGGCGGCCAGGGCGAGGGCGGCCAGCTCCGCCGGACCCTCGGCATGTGGCAGCTGACCATGATCAGCATCGGCGCGACGCTCGGCACCGGCATCTTCGTGGTGCTCGGCGAGAGCGTCCCGAAGGCCGGCCCGGCCGTGACGATCTCCTTCGTGATCGCCGGTCTCACCGCCCTCTTCTCGGCCCTGTCGTACGCGGAACTGGCCGGCACCATCCCGGTCGCCGGCTCCTCCTACTCGTACGCGTACGCAACCATGGGCGAGCTCATCGCCTGGGTGTGCGGCTGGTGCCTGGTCCTGGAGTACGGCGTGTCGGTCGCGGCCGTCGCCGTCGGCTGGGGCGAGTACCTGAACGAGCTCCTCGACGGCACCATCGGCGTCACCATCCCGGACGCGCTCTCCGCGGCGCCCGGCGAGGTCGACGGCGCCATCATCAACCTGCCCGGCCTGATCGTCGTACTCCTCGCCATGGTCTTCCTGCTCGGCGGCGCCAAGGAGTCCGCCCGCGCCAACACGATCATGGTCATCGTGAAGATCGTGGCCCTCGTGCTGTTCTGCGCCGTCGGCTTCATGGGCTTCAAGTCCGGCAACTACTCCGACTTCATGCCGCTCGGCGTCGCCGGCGTCAGCGCCGCCGGAGCGAGCCTCTTCTTCTCGTACATCGGCTTCGACGCCGCCTCCACCGCGGGCGAGGAGGCCAAGAACCCGCAGCGCGACCTGCCCCGCGCGATCATGCTGTCGCTGATCATCGTGACCGCCCTGTACGTCCTGGTCGCGGCCGTCGCCGTCGGCGCCTGGAACTGGAAGGACTTCGAGGGCTCCGAGGCATCGCTGACCGCGATCATGAACGATGTCACCGGCCAGTCCTTCTGGGGCACGCTGCTCGCCGCCGGTGCCGTCATCTCCATCGCGAGCGTCGTCCTGACCGTGCTCTACGGCCAGACGCGCGTCCTGTTCGCCATGTCCCGCGACGGCCTGGTGCCCAAGACGTTCGCCAAGGTCAGCGGCAAGACCGGCACGCCCCGCGTGAACACCGTCATCGTGTCCCTGTTCTGCGGCGCCCTCGCCTCGGTGATCCCGCTCGGCAAGCTCGTCGACGCGACCAGCATCGGCACGCTGTTCGCCTTCGGCCTGGTCAACATCGCCGTGATCGTGCTCCGCCGCACCCGGCCCGACATGCCGCGCACCTTCCGGGTGCCGCTCGGCTGGCTCTTCCCGGTGCTCGGCTTCGGCTTCTGCGCCTACAACATGTACAACCTCGACGCGGCGACCTGGAAGGTCTTCGGTGTCTGGATGGTCGTCGGGCTCGTGTTCTACTTCCTGTACGGGATGCGCCGCTCCCGCCTGGAGACCGAGCCCGCTGCCGCGGAGGCCGCGGAGGTCTCCGCAGTGAAGTGACACGCGTGAAGCGACACGCAGAAAAGTGAACGACCCCCTGTGCGACTGAACGATCTCGACGAACGCATCGTGCACGCCCTCGCCGAGGACGCCCGCCGCTCCTACGCCGACATCGGCCAGCTCGTCGGCCTGTCCGCGCCCGCCGTGAAGCGGCGCGTGGACCGGCTGCGGGCCACCGGAGCGATCACCGGTTTCACCGTCCGGGTGGACCCGGCCGCGCTCGGCTGGGAGACCGAGGGGTTCATCGAGATCTACTGTCGCCGCAATACCTCGCCGGAGGCGATTCAGCGGGGGTTGGAGCGGTACCCCGAGATTGCGTCCGCCTCCACCGTTACCGGGGAGGCGGACGCGATCGTGCAGGTTTTCGCTGCGGATATGCGGCATTTTGAGCGGGTGCTTGAGCGGATTGCGGGGGAGCCGTTTGTGGAGCGCACCAAGTCGGTGCTCGTTCTCTCGCCGCTGATGCGGCGGTTTTCCTCCGGATCACCCGCCTAGGGGGCTGCGCGGTTCGGTTGCCTCGCGACTGCGGGTGCGTTGTGGCTGGTCGCGCAGTTCCCCGCGCCCCTTCGGGCGCTCAGTGGGCCTCGGGGTACGGGGGCTTCCACGGCGTTACCTGGAAGTCGCCCGTGCCCTTTCTGACCTTCTCGAACGGGGCCGCGCTGTTGCACTTCGTCAGGTTCTTGGTGCCGTCGGGGCCGCCCGTCGGGGACGCGGCCCAGCTGTAGCCGAGCCGGTCCTGCTTGCCCTTGCCCAGGTCGTGGACGCTGAAGCCGACGCGGCCGCCCTTCGCCCCCTTCATCCGGCCGTCGCTGGTCTCGGTGATGATGCCGGTCGCCGACGCCACCTTGCCGCCCGTCACCAGGCAGTCGATCCGGCCCTTGGCCCAGCCGCCCTTGCCGCCCGGCTTGTCCAGGTGCACGAACTTGAAGGTGCCGGTGGCCTTGTCCGGGCGCTTGACGTTCTTGGCGGCCAGGTGGGCGTCGAACGTGAAGGTCACGTCCTCCGTGGTCTTGCGGAAGAGCTTGGCCTTGCCGGTCAGCGCGGCCGCCTCCCGGGGCTCGGCCTCGGCGGCCGCGGCGTGGCGGTCCGCGGTGGGGCGCGTGATGTCCTCGCCGTTCGCGACGGCCACGCCCGCCGCGCCCGCGGTGATCAGAAGGGCGGCGCTCACGGCCAGGGCGCGGGTGCTGGAGCGGGTGAAGGCGATGCGGCTCACGGGAAGCCCTCCGTCTGTCGATTTCGGCCCGGTCGTTCCGGGTGGCTTCACGATCTCCCGGAGCGGGGTCCCGGCACGTCGGGCCCGAGGCTGCTCTCCGCTTCCCCCGCGCGGGGGAGCCGCGGGGGACCCGGATGCGCCCCAGGGCGGACACCCCGGCCACCGGGGCGGCAGGCCGTCCGTACGCGATCCCTACGCCGCCCGTACGCGACCCATACGCCCCCGCGCAACGAATCGCCGCCGAGCCCCCATGACGCGCAACGGATCGCGCGGGCAGGCGCAACGGTCATGTCTTGTCCCGTCACTCCCGCGAAACGTACCGTCTATCCGACTCACCCACCCCTTTCCCGCGTCCCCGAGGTCCGCCATGCCGCCGTTGCGCACCGCCCTGCTCCAGAGCTCGGGGCGTCCCGGCTCCGTCGCCGCCAACCTCCAGGCGCTGGACGAGGCCGCCGGGCGCGCCGCAGCGGCCGGGGCCCGGCTCCTGGTCACGCCGGAGATGTTCCTCACCGGCTACGCGATCGGCGACGACGTGCCGCGCCTCGCCGAGCCCGCCGACGGCGACGCGGCGGACGCCGTCGCCGACATCGCCGTACGCCACGGCCTCGCCGTCGCGTACGCCTACCCGGAGCGCGCCGGCGACGACGTGTTCAACTCCGTCCAGCTGATCGGCCCCGACGGCACCCGGCTCGCCAACTACCGCAAGACCCATCTCTTCGGCTGCTTCGAGCGCGACCACTTCACGCCGGGCGAGCAGGCGGTCGTCCAGGCCGACCTGGACGGCGTCCGCGTCGGCCTGATGATCTGCTACGACGTGGAGTTCCCCGAGAACGTCCGCGCGCACGCCCTCGCGGGTACCGACCTGCTGCTCGTCCCGACGGCGCAGATGCACCCCTTCCAGTTCGTGGCCGAGTCCGTGGTGCCGGTGCGCGCCTTCGAGAACCAGATGTACGTCGCGTACGTCAACCGCGTCGGCCCGGAGGGCGAGTTCGAGTTCGTCGGCCTTTCCACGCTCGCGGGCCCCGACGGGGTGGCCCGCGCCCGCGCCGGACGCGGTGACGAGCTGGTGTTCGCCGACGCCGACCCGGCGTTCCTGGCCGCGTCCCGCGAGGCCAACCCGTATCTGCGCGACCGCCGCCCCGGCCTGTACGCGTCCCTGATCTGAGCCCTCCGCACCCCCTTCTCTTCTACGTTTCACACGTTGCCGCAAGGAGTCCGTACCCCATGACGTCCACGGTGCCCACCGCTGTCCAGCACACCGACGCCCAGCCGCCCATCACCATGTTCGGGCCGGACTTCCCGTACGCGTACGACGACTTCCTCGCGCACCCGGCCGGGCTCGGGCAGATACCCGCGACCGAGCACGGCGCCGAGGTCGCCGTCATCGGCGGCGGCCTGTCCGGCATCGTGGCCGCGTACGAACTGATGAAGATGGGCCTCAAGCCCGTCGTGTACGAGGCCGACCAGATCGGCGGCCGGCTGCGCACCGTCGGCTTCGAGGGCTGCGACGAGTCCCTGACCGCCGAGATGGGCGCGATGCGCTTCCCGCCGTCCTCGACGGCGCTCCAGCACTACATCGACCTGGTGGGCCTTGAGACCCGGCCGTTCCCCAACCCCCTCGCGGAGTCCACGCCGTCGACCGTCGTCGACCTCAAGGGCGAGTCGCACTACGCCGAGACCGTCGCCGATCTGCCGCAGGTCTACCGCGACGTGGCGAAGGCGTGGAACGACTGTCTGGAGGAGGGCGCGGACTTCTCCGACATGAACCGCGCCCTGCGCGAGCGCGACGTGCCGAAGGTCCGCGAGATCTGGGCGAAGCTCGTCGAGAAGCTCGACAACCAGACCTTCTACGGCTTCCTCTGCGAGTCCGAGGCCTTCAAGTCCTTCCGGCACCGCGAGATCTTCGGCCAGGTCGGCTTCGGCACGGGCGGCTGGGACACCGACTTCCCGAACTCCATCCTGGAGATCCTGCGCGTCGTCTACACCGAGGCCGACGACCACCACCGCGGCATCGTCGGCGGCAGCCAGCAGCTGCCCCTTCGCCTGTGGGACCGCGAGCCGCAGAAGATCGTGCACTGGCCGCTCGGTACGTCCCTGAGCTCGCTGCACGACGGCGGCCTGCCGAAGCCCGCCGTGACCCGGCTGCACCGCACCGCCGGGAACCGCGTCACGGTCACGGACGCCACCGGTGACATCCGCACGTACCGGGCCGCGATCTTCACCGCCCAGTCCTGGCTGCTGCTCTCCAAGATCGAGTGCGACGACTCGCTGTTCCCCATCGACCACTGGACGGCGATGGAGCGCACCCACTACATGGAGTCCTCCAAGCTCTTCGTGCCCGTCGACCGGCCGTTCTGGCTGGACAAGGACGAGGAGACGGGCCGGGACGTCATGTCGATGACGCTCACCGACCGCATGACGCGCGGCACCTACCTGCTCGACGACGGCCCGGACAAGCCCGCCGTCATCTGCCTCTCCTACACCTGGTGCGACGACAGCCTCAAGTGGCTGCCCCTGTCGGCGAACGAGCGCATGGAGGTCATGCTCAAGTCGCTCGGCGAGATCTACCCGAAGGTCGACATCAGGAAGCACATCATCGGCAACCCGGTGACCGTGTCCTGGGAGAACGAGCCGTACTTCATGGGCGCGTTCAAGGCCAACCTGCCGGGCCACTACCGCTACCAGCGGCGCCTGTTCACGCACTTCATGCAGGACCGGCTCCCCGAGGACAAGCGCGGCATCTTCCTCGCGGGCGACGACATCTCCTGGACGGCGGGCTGGGCCGAGGGCGCCGTGCAGACCGCGCTGAACGCCGTGTGGGGCGTCATGCACCAGTTCGGCGGCGCGACGGACCCGACGAACCCCGGCCCCGGCGACCGCTACGACGAGATCGCGCCGGTGGAGCTGCCGGAGGACTGACCGCTGGGTCAGGACGGCAGCGGTGTGAGCAGCATCCGGCCCGCGAGCCCCACCGCCCCGTCCAGGCGGTCACGGAACTCCTCCGCGACTGTGGGGAGTTCCCGCAGCGCCCACAGGGCGCGCGCCGCCGACCACGCGGCGTCCCTGGCGCGCTCCAGGCTCCAGGCGCCGAGCAGATGCGTCAGCGGATCGGCGACCTGGAGGAGGTCGGGGCCGGGCATCAGCTCCTCGCGGATGCGCTCCTCCAGGGACACGAGAATGTCGCCGACCCCGTCGAACTCGTCCTCCAGGTCGGCCGGTTCACAGCCGAGGTCCCGGCAGGTGTCCACGACGGCGAGCGCCAGGTCGTGCCCGATGTGCGCGTTGATGCCCGCGAGCGCGAACTGCAGCGGTCGTACGCCCGGGTGGCGGCGCAGTTGGAACAGCGGCCGCCAGCACGAGGGCGGGCGTCGGTCGGCGGCCACCGCGTCCACCGCCGCGAGGTAGCGCTCCGCGAAGCGGACGTCCAGGGTGGCCGCGGCGTGCGCGTCCGGGAACGCGCCGGTGCCGACGTGTCGGCCGACCTCTTGAGTCACCGCCAGGTACACGCGGTTGAAGACCGCGACGCCGTCCTGGCGTGGCCAGGTTGCGTCGAGGGCACGCATGCGTGCGGCCACCGTGTCCACGTGGGGCTTCGACTGGGTCGCCATGGGGGCAGGGTGCCAGCCGGGCCCCCACGCGGGGCCCTGCCAGGCGGACGCTTACCCAGATCGAGGGACCCCACCCTGGGGGCTCCGCCCCCAGACCCCCTTCTCTCCGGCCTTCGGCCTCGTCCTCAAACGCCGGACGGGCTGATTCCCCCACCCACCCGCCCTTCCCACTGGGGCTGTCGCCCCAGACCCCC
>NZ_JBHYJH010000088.1:0-10350 GCF_042740445.1 Streptomyces sp. NPDC059003
TGCGCCAATCCTTTTTATTTGGGCGCACCCGGGCCGCGTCCTTGTCCGGGGGTCCATGCCGAATCCCTAGCGTGCCCAGTGACCGATCGGCCCAGCCTTCGTTCCCCCGTACGGGGGAGGCAATCTGATCTGAACCGAGGTGTACGCGATGGTGGCCCCGCCGGACAACGACGTGCTGTGGACACGCGCCCTGCACGTCGAACTCAACGGCACTCCCGCACTCACCGGCGTCTCGCTCGGTGTCCGCGAGCGCGAGATCCTCGCCGTCGGCGGCCCGCGCGGCAGCGGCAAGACCACGCTCCTGCGGTGCCTGTCCGGGCAACTCCTGCCGCAGCAGGGCGAGGTGTGGTTCAACTCCACGCCCGTGCACACGATGGGCCCGCTCGTCCGCGAACGGCTGCGCCGCGACCGGTTCGCCTGGATCGACCCCGAACCCCACCTCGTACCGGAGCTGACCGCCTGGGAGAACGCCGCGCTCGCCCTGCTCCTGCGCGGCACCTCGCACCGGGCCGCGAAGCGCGCCGCCCAGGAGTGGCTGGAGCGCCTCGACATCGGCGGCTGCGCGCGCCGCCGCCCGCACGCGCTCACCCGGTCCGAGCGCCAGCGCGTCGCCGTCGCCCGCGCGCTCGCCGCCACCCCGTCCGTCCTGTTCGCGGACGAGCCCACCGCGCCCCTGCACCGCGCCGACCGCGCCCACGTCCTGCGCACCCTGACAACGGCCGCCCGCTCGCACGGCATCACCGTCGTCCTGGCCACCCACGACGCCGACGTAGCCACCCTCGCCGACCGCACGGTGTCCCTCCTGGACGGCCGCCGCGTGAACACGCTCCACTTGCCGGACGAGACACTGCACGCCAGTGCGGCGACGGGCGGCTCCGACGCCACCGCAGTGACGGGTGACTCCCACGAACCCGGCCGGTCCGGTGATGCCGACGGCTCCGGTGCGGAAGGTCGGGCCGCGTGCTCGCTCTCCGTCTAGCCCGCGGCGCCCACCCGCTCGTCCTGCTGCGGCGCCTCCTGGTCGCCGCCGCGTCGGCCGGGACCGGGTTCCTGCTGCTGTGCGCGCTCGGGTACGCGATGGGCCACCCGGCGTCCACCGGCTCCGTGCTCCGTCTCGCCTGGTGCGCCGTGCCGCTCGCCGCCACCGTGTACTTCGCGGTCGCCGTGGCCCGTACCGACCCCGGCACCCGGCCGCGCCCCGGCCTCGCGGCGATCGGGCTCGGCCCCGGCAGGCTCATGGTCATCTCCGCCATGACCACGGCCGTGGCCTGCACGCTCGGCTCCATGGTGGCGCTGCTGTTCTTCCTGCACCTGCGCGGCGACCTGACGGGACTGCCGTTCGACGGGGACGCGGCCGAACTCCTCGCCGCCGACCGGCCGCTGCCGCTCGCCGCCGCGCTCACGCTGCTCGCGCTCGTCCCGCTCACCGCGTCCGTAGCGAGCGCCCTCGCCCTGCGCCCGCGCCGCGCCAAGCCCGGCGAGCGACCCGAGGCCCACGACCCGGACGCCCCGACGGCAGCCCCCGGCGGGCTCCCCTGGGGCATCGCGCTGCTCGCCGCCGGGCTCGCCGTCGAGACGTACGCGAGCCAGGCCGACGCCGTCGGACCCCGGCTGCCCGGCGGCATCGCGGGCAGCCCCGCCGGCGTCCTGGTCGGCTGGGCGCTCACGGCCGCAGGACTGGCCGTCACGGGCCCCGGCCTCACTCATCTGTGCGGGCGCGTGCTGCAGGCCGTGCGGCCCGGAGCGGTGCGGCTGCTCGCCGGGCGCGTCCTGATGCGGGAGGCCCGGCGGATCGGGGAACCGCTCGGCGTGGTCTGCGCGGTGGCGTCGGGCGCGTACGCGGCAACCACCCTGCACGCGGCGTCCGGCCACACGGACATCGGCCCCCTCACCACCCTCGGCGCCCTGCTCGTCGGGGGCTGCACGGTCCTCACCCTCGCCACCGCCACCGCCGAGGCCCACCGCACCCGCACCGACACGGCAGCGGCCCTGCGCCGCCTGGGCGCACCCGCAACCCTCCTCCGCGGCGCGGCGACCCTACGAGCAGCCACCCTGGCAGCGGTCTTCGGCCCCCTGACGTGGACGGTGGCACAGCTCTCGGCAATGCCACTGAGCTGATGTCCAGCCCGCCACGGCGAAGCTTCCAGCCCGCCCGGCGCTTGAGGGCGAGGCGCGCAGCGCCGATAAGGGCGGGGTCCCAGGGGCGGCAACCCCTGGTTTCGGGAAAGGGGCGGGCCTGGGGCGCCCCGCGAGGCCCCACCCACCCGCACCGAAAAAACTTCCCCACCCACCGATGACTTCCGCACCACCCCCCTGTCTACCCCTCCGTAAGACGCACGCACCCACCAGGACCCACCGAGCGGGAGACACCCCATGTACCAGCAGATGATCTTCGTGAACCTGCCCGTCAACGACGTGGAGGCCTCGAAGAAGTACTTCACCCAGCTCGGCTACGCCATCAACCCGCAGTTCTCCACGGACGACTGCGCCTGCGTAGTGATCAGCGACACGATCATCGCGATGATGCTCGGCAAGAAGCACTACCAGCAGTTCACGACCAAGGAGATCGCCGACCCGACGAAGACCAGCGAGGTGCTGCTGTGTCTGAGCGCGGAGAGCCGTGAGAAGGTCGACGAGCTGGTCGACAAGGCGGTGGCCGCGGGCGGCACCGCAGGCCGCGTCCAGGACTACGGCTTCATGTACGGCCGGGCGTTCGACGACCTGGACGGCCACACGTGGGAGGTCATGTGGATGGACCCGGCGCAGGTCGAGGGCTGAGCCCCGCCGACCGCGAGATCGAGACGCTCACCGAGTTCGACGAGGTCCTGGGCGTACGCGGCACACTCGCCGGCTGCCGCGTCCAGGCCGTCGACCTGACGGACCGCACCAAGGCGCTGCTCACCGCGGACACGACGGACGCCGTGTTCCTGGGCTGCCCGATGGCGGAGGAGGCGGCGGCCCGCGTACGGGCGTCCGGCGCGCTGGTCTTCCCACCCGTGCCGGGCCTCCCCTTCGACCCGTACCGCGCGCTGCTCTACACCCCGGGCGACCTGTACGCGGGCCTGGCCGACGGCGGGTACGAGGCGACGCCGGACGCCCGCGCGTACGCGTGGTTCCAGCGGACCAAGGCCGACGGCGACGTCTTCGCCTCGATGCTGCGCGCCGTGCACGACGACTCCCTCTCGGACGCGCTCGACGAACTCCTCCTCGGCGCGCGGGTGGTGGGCGTCATGGGCGGCCACGCCATGGGCCGCGGCACGCCGGAGTACGCGGGCACGGCACGGCTCGGCCGCACGCTCACGCGGGCCGGTTTCACGGTGGCGACGGGCGGCGGCCCCGGCGCGATGGAGGCGGCGAACCTCGGCGCGTACGCCGCCGCGCACGACGACGCCATGCTGGAGCCGGCCCTCGAACTCCTCGCCGAGGTCCCCTCGTTCACGCCGTCGGTCACCGACTGGGCGCGGGCCGCGTTCGCGGTCAGGGAGCGGTGGCCGTCCGGCGGCGCGTCGGTGGGCATCCCCACGTGGTTCTACGGCCACGAGCCGCCGAACGCGTTCGCCTCGCACCTCGCGAAGTACTTCGCCAACGCGACCCGGGAGGACGGCCTGCTCGCCCGCTCGAACGCGGGCGTCGTCTTCCTGCCGGGCGCCGCGGGCACGGTCCAGGAGATCTTCGACAACGCGACGCCCAACTACTACGAGTCCCGCGGCAAACCGACCCCGATGATCCTGGTCGACCGCACCCACTGGACCACCCGCCTCCCGGCATGGCCCCTCCTGCAGTCCTTGGCAGCGGGCCGCGCGATGGCGACCCGGGTGGCACTGGTGGACAAGGTGGACGCAGCAGCGGAAGCACTCAGGGACCTCTCGCGCTAGAGGCCACACCAACCGCCCCCGGCCCCCACCGCCCGCCGCCCCCGGCTGCCAGCAGCCACCCCGCAAGACCACACAGCCGAAAGCCACCACCACCCGCCGCCGCCACCTGCTGCTTCCGGCTGTGGGCAGTCGTCCCGCAGGGCGGGACGGGTGGGCACAGCCCCACGCGCCGGGCGCCCCTGCTGCAACCCCCGCCCACCCAAGCCAGGCAGCCCCAGCCGACGTCACCCGAACGACGCCCGTTCCAACCAGAACTCCAGCAACCCCCGGTCCCCCACCACCTCCACCCGTCCGGAGGACAACGGCCGCCGCCGGTAAAAGGCGAGCAACACCTCCGTAAGAGGCCCCCGCAGGACAACATCCGCCTCCGGATCCCGCCCCCGCCGCCAGGCGACCCCCTCAGGACCGAGCGTGACCACCCACTCGGCCCCCAGCCCGGCCCCCGCATCCGTGGCACACAGCTGCAGCACCCGCCCGTCCCCCGTGAGCCCCGCCGCCTTGTCCGCCTTCACGACGTGCTGGACGTAGTCCACGATCTCCAGCCACTCGTCGAGCGCATCCGCGCCGACATCCGGCGCAAGCTCATACGCGGCGCCCACCGCGATCGCCGCGTCCGCACGATGGATCGCCACCTCGTGCGTCATCCGCCGCGCCCAGAACCCGGCGGTGGCCTCCCCCGCCCAGGTCCACACGGGCGTGTCGGCCTCGGCACCCCGCAGGGTCGCGTCGAACATCTCCGCCGTCTCGGCCAGCCACGCGTCGAGCGCGGCCACGCCGCCTTCCTCGGGCCCGGCGAAGCCCGGCACCTGCGAGTCTGGGATGTTCTCCTTCGCCCGGGTCCGCACGTGCAGCTCCACCCACCGCACCGCCCCGCCCACATGCCGCACCAATTGGTCGAGGGTCCAGTCGGGGCACGTGGGCACGGTCACCGAGAGGTCGGCCCCGTCGAGTGTCGCCCGCAAACTCTCCAGCTGGGCGGCGACTTGGGCGCGGTAGCGCTCGTACGAGAGAGTCGTCATACCCGAGCCATACCCCGCCCGAGCACGACGATCTCCCCCGCCTCGAACCGCACCCCCACCGTCGCCCCCTGCGCGGGCGCCTCCCGCAGCTCGCACGCCGCCTCGAGGACCGGCCCGCCGCCGACCGGCTCGAGCCGCACGGCGACATGCGTGCCCCGGAACGTACGCCCCGTCACCACGCACGCGAGCCCCGCGTCCGCCGCCACGACCCGCACCCCCGCAGGCCGCACCAGAATCCGGCAGCGCCCCTCCGCCGTCCCGGCCGGCACGGGGACCTTGCCCCACGGGGTGTCCGCGGCCCCGCCCAGTACCGTCGCGTCGACGACGTTGTCGAAGCCGAGGAAGCGCGCCACGAACTCGTCGGCGGGCTCGCGCCACACCTCAAGGGGCGTGCCGGACTGGGCGATCCGGCCGTCGCGCATCACCACGACCCGGTCGGCGAGGGCGAACGCCTCGCCCTGGTCGTGCGTCACCGCGAGCACGGTCGTGCCCAACTCGTGGAAGAGCTCGCGCAGTTCGGCCACCAGGCGCTCCCGCAGCGAGCGGTCGAGCTGGCCGAGCGGCTCGTCGAGCATCAGCAGGCGCGGCCGCGGTGCGAGGGCCCGCGCGAGCGCGACGCGCTGCTGCTCGCCGCCCGACAGGGAGGCGACGGCCCGCTTCTGGGCGCCCGGCAGGCCCACCAGGTCCAGCAACTCCGCGACGCGCAGGGCCTGTTCGGCGCGCGGCACGCCGTGCATCCGCAGGCCGAAGCCGACGTTGCCCGCCACGTCCCGCTGCGGGAACAGCTGGTGGTCCTGGAACATCAGGCCCACGCCCCGCTTGTGCGCGGGCACGCCCTCCTGGTCGCGTCCGCCGAGCACGACCCGCCCGCCGTCGAGGGGCTGAAGGCCCGCGACGGCCCGCAGCAGCGTGGACTTGCCGCTGCCGCTCGGCCCGAGCACGCACACGACCTCGTGCTCGGCGACGTCGAGGTCGACGGCATCCAGGGCGGTGTGCACGGCCCGCGCGCCGAAGCGCACCGTGGCGTCCTCGATCCGCAGCAGTGCGTCGGCCCGCTCCCCCACCGGAGCGGCGGACTCGGCGCCGGCCATCAGAACTCTCCCGTCGTACGGTCCGTACGCAGCCGTTCGAGCAGCAACAGCGCCACCGCGCACACCACCATCAGAATCGTCGACAGGGCCATCGCCTGCCCGTAGTTGAGGTCGCCAGGACGCCCGAACAGCGTGGCCACCGCGACCGGAAGCGTCGGGTTGTCGGGCCGTGCGATGAACACGGTCGCGCCGAACTCGCCGAGCGACACCGCGAACGCGAACCCGGCCGCGATGAGGAGCGCACGCCGCACCATCGGCAGGTCGACCTCCCGCCACGCCCGCAGCGGCGACGCCCCGAGCACCGCCGCCGCCTCGCGCAGGCGCCCGTCCACCGCGCGCAGCACGGGCAGCATGGTGCGTACGACGAAGGGCACGCCGACCAGGGCCTGGGCGAGCGGCACCAGGAACCACGACGCCCGCAGATCGAGCGGCGGCTTGTCCAGGGTGATCAGGAAGCCGAAGCCGACCGTCACCGCCGAAACCCCGAGCGGCAGCATGAGCAGCGCGTCGAAGCCGCGCACGAGCCGCCCCGCGCGCCGGGTCAGCGCGGCGGCCGCGAGCCCGCCGACGACGACCGCGATGACCGTGGCCACGGCCGCGTACTGGAGCGAGTTCCCGATCGCCTCGACCGGCGGGACCAGGAACGCCCCGCCCTCCGTGGACGTCAGCTGCTCGTAGTAGGCGAAGCCGTAGCCCTCCGGTCCGTCGAAGGACCGCTGCACCAGGACGCCGAGCGGCAGCACGATCAGCGCGGCCACGGTCAGGAGCACGAAGCCGAGCAGCCCCCACTGCCCGGCCCCGCGCGGCCTGCGCGCGGTCGTCGCCGCGTCGACGAGCCGCAGCGTGCTCTCGCGCCGCCGCACCGTCCACGCGTGCACGGCAAGGACCGCGCCGACCGCCGCGAACTGCACGAGGGTGAGGACGGCGGCCGTCGACAGGTCGAACAGATTGGCCGTCTGCCGGTAGATCTCCACTTCGAGCGTCGCGTACGTGGGGCCGCCGAGGATCTGTACGACGCCGAACGACGTGAACGTGAACAGGAAGACCATCAGGGCGGCCGCCGCGACGGCGGGCGCGAGCGCGGGCAGCGTCACCGTCCGCCAGGCGCGCAGCCGGGACGCGCCGAGCACCCGGGCGGCCTCCTCCTGACGCGGGTCGAGCTGCGCCCAGAGGCCGCCGACGGTGCGGACGACCACGGCGTAGTTGAAGAAGACGTGCGCGAGCAGGATCGCCCACACCGAGGTGTCCAGGCGTACGCCCCACAGCTCGTCGAAGAGCCCGCCGCGCCCGATCACAGCGAGGAAGGCGGTGCCCACGACGACGGTCGGAAGCACGAACGGCACGGTGACGACTGCCCGGAGCACCTGCTTGCCCCTGAATTCGAAGCGCGCGAAGACATACGCGCCGGGGAGCGCCACCAGGAGCGTGAGCGCCGTCGACGCGAGCGCCTGCCAGGTGGTGAACCACAGCACGTGCCGGACGTCGGACTGCCCGAGCACGTCGGCGATCCGCCCGAACTGCCAGGCGCCGTCGACCTTCAGACCGCGCGCGACGATCGCGGCGACCGGATAGGCGAAGAACGCGGCGAAGAACGCCACGGGCAGGGCCATGAGGCCGAGCCGCGCGGCACCGCCCCGCACCGCGCTGCGCCGGGAGAGCCCCCGACCCTTACGGGCCGGGGTCCCGGTCACTTCAGAACGAGCGAGGTCCACGACTTGACCCACGGCTCGCGGTTGTCGGCGATCTTCTTCGGGGCCATGGTCTCGGGCTTCTCGACCTCGACGCCGTACTCCCGGAAGAGCCCCGGCACCTGCGCGGCCTCACGGACGGGGTTCACGAACATCTGCAGCGGCATGTCGTCCTGGAACCGCTTGCCGCTCAGGAAGTCGAGCAGCGCCTTGCCGCCCTTGGCGTTCTTGGCGTTGCTGAGCAGGCCCGCGTACTCGATCTGCCGGAAGCAGGTGCCGGTCGCGACGCCGGTCGGCGCCTCCTTGGGCCGCGGCTTGGCGTACAGGACCTCGACGGGCGGCGAGGAGGCGTACGACACGACGAGCGGCCGGTCCCCCTTGGCCTTCCTGCCGCCGGCCGAACCGGAGAACTCCTGGTTGTACGCCTGGTCCCAGCCGTCGACGACCTTGACGCCGTTGTCCTTGAGCTTCTTCCAGTAGCCCTGCCAGCCGTCGTCGCCGTACCGGGCGGCGGTGCCCAGCAGGAAGCCGAGTCCGGGCGAGGACGTCGAGGCGTTCTCGGTGACCAGGAGGTTCTTGTACGCGGGCTTGACCAGGTCGTCGAAGGTCTTCGGCGGCGCGAGCTTCTTGTCGGCGAAGTACTTCTTGTCGTAGTTCACGCAGATGTCGCCGGAGTCGACGGGCGTCACGCGCTTCTCGCCCTTGGGGAGCCGGTACTCCGGCAGGACCAGGCCCGCGTCCTTGGCCACGTGCGGCTGGAAGAGGCCGTTGTCCAGGGCGCGGGAGAGCAGGGTGTTGTCGACGCCGAAGAAGACGTCGCCCTGCGGGTTGCCCTTGGTGAGGATCGCCTTGTTGACGGCCTGCCCGGCGTCGCCGTCCTTGAGGATGTGCACCTTGTAGCCGGACTGCTTCTCGAAGTCCTTCAGGACGTCCTTGGAGACGTTGAAGGAGCTGTGGCTGACCAAGGTGACGTCCTTGGAGCCCTTCGCGGAGCCGCCGTCGGAGTCGCTGCCGGAGCCGCACGCGGAGACGGCGACCAGCCCGAGGCCCACCGCGAGCGCGGTGAGCGTGGCCTTCTTGGTGGTGCTCACGTGAGTTCATTCCTCCTGGAGTGACCAGGAGAAGACGCGGCCCTGCCCGCGGACCGGGCGGTTCGCGGGCAGGGCGCAACAGCTTGAGTGGTGACCGAACTTCCTACCCGGAATGACCCGGGCGAGGTTCAGAGGGTCTGCGGTCGATACCGCACTCTCAGCGCTGTGGCGCTCCCCTGTCGGAATATGCAGATGTCAGTACGCCGCCAAGACTACCTCTCGGCGGCGGCGAGCTGGCCGCACGCCCCGTCGATCTCCTGGCCACGGGTGTCACGGATGGTGACCGGCACCCCGTGGGCGGCGATGGCCTCGACGAAGGCCTTCTCGTCCTCGGGGCGCGAGGCCGTCCACTTCGAGCCGGGCGTCGGGTTCAGCGGGATCAGGTTGACGTGCACCGGCTTGCCCTTGAGCAGCCGGCCGAGCCGGTCGCCGCGCCACGCGTGGTCGTTGATGTCCCGGATCAGCGCGTACTCGATGGAGAGCCGGCGGCCCGACTTGGCCGCGTACTCCCAGCCCGCGTCGAGGACCTCGCGGACCTTCCAGCGCGTGTTCACCGGCACCAGGGTGTCGCGCAGCTCGTCGTCCGGCGCGTGCAGTGAGATCGCGAGGCGGCACTTGAAGCCCTCGTCGGCGAACCGGTGGATGGCGGGCACCAGGCCGACCGTCGAGACGGTGATGCCGCGCTGCGAGAGCCCCAGGCCGTCCGGCTCCGGGTCGGTCAGCCTGCGGATGGCGCCGACCACGCGGTTGTAGTTGGCAAGCGGCTCGCCCATGCCCATGAAGACGATGTTGGACAGGCGGGCGGGGCCGCCGGGGATCTCGCCGTCCCGGAGCGCCCGCATGCCGTCCACGATCTGGTGCACGATCTCGGCCGTGGACAGGTTCCGGTCGAGGCCGGCCTGGCCCGTCGCACAGAACGGGCAGTTCATGCCGCACCCGGCCTGGGAGCTGATGCACATGGTGACCCGGTCCGGGTAGCGCATGAGCACGGACTCCACGAGCGTGCCGTCGAAGAGCCGCCACAGGGTCTTGCGGGTGGTGTCGTCGTCACAGCTGATGTGCCGCACGACGGACATCAGCTCGGGGAGCAGCGCCTCCTGCAGCTTGCCGCGCGCACCGGCCGGGATGTCCGTCCACTGCGCGGGGTCGTGGGCGTACCGCGCGAAGTAGTGCTGCGAGAGCTGCTTCGCGCGGAACGGCTTCTCGCCGATGGCGGCGACGGCCTCCTTGCGCTCGGCGGGCGAGAGGTCGGCGAGGTGCCGCGGCGGCTTCTTGGCACCGCGCGGCGCGACAAAGGTCAGTTCTCCGGGCTTGGGCATGATGCATCCATTGTCCCAGAGATACGAAGAAGGACCCGCCGCCTGTGGACAACGGGCCCTTCTCCCACGAAACCGCAGGTCAAACGGGTTCGATCACCCGGAACCGACGAACACCACCAACAGCAGCCACACCACCGGCGCCGTAGGCAGCAACGAGTCGAGCCGGTCCATGCTGTATCGATATGCGGCTCCGCCGCGCGGCGCCGTGACCGGGCAGCAGCGTGCCCATGTCCTTGATGCCGAGGTCTCGCTTGATCATGGACTCGC
>NZ_JBHYJH010000088.1:10450-39666 GCF_042740445.1 Streptomyces sp. NPDC059003
CAGCGTGCCCATGTCCTTGATGCCGAGGTCTCGCTTGATCATGGACTCGCCGAGGTCACCGAGCGTCGCGCTCGCCGCCACCGCGAGGCCGAGCAGCAGGCCCTGCCACCACAGCCCGTCGTCGATCAGGAAGTGCATGCACAGCGCGCCCGCCGCCATCGCGAAGGTCACCGCGCCGAACAGGCCCTCGCGGGTCTTGCCGGGGCTGATGCGCGGCGCCAGCTTGTGCTTGCCGAAGCGCCAGCCGATCGCGTACGCGCCGGTGTCGCTGACCACGGTCAGGATGAGGAAGGTGAGCACCCGCTGCGGACCGTCGTCCGCGGTGAGCATCAGCGCCACGAAGGTGGCGAGGAACGGCACGTAGAAGGCGGCGAAGACGCCCGCCGTGACGTCCTTCAGATAGCCCTCCGGCGGCTCCGTCATCCGCCAGACGAGTACCGCGAGGGCGGTGAGGGCCATCGCGACCCACGCGCCCTCGGCGCCGCGCACGTACCCCGCGACGACCATCGCGGCCCCGCCCACCGCGAGCGGCACGAGCGGCGCCTTGATGGCCTTCTGCTCCTGGAGGCGGGAGGTGAGCTCCCAGAGGCCGACCACGACGGCGACCGCTATGACGCCGACGAAGACGGCCTTCTCGATGAAGAGCGACGCGATGATCACCGCGCCGAGCCCCACGCCGACCCCTATGGCCGCCCCGAGGTCACGGCCCGCGCTCTTCTTCTGCGGGGCTGGGGCGGGCTGTGGTGCGCCGGTCATGGGCTCCTGCGGCTTCTGCGCGGACTGCGCTGGGTGCGCGGCGTGCGCGGGCGGCGTCCGGTCACGGAACAGGGGGCCGCTCGGCTGAGCAGCCCCCCGGTCGTCGTCCTGGTGTCCGCCGCTCGCGGCTACGTCGGGAACGATGGGCATGGGCTGAGTCTCTGACGGATTCAGGGCATGCGCATCGCGTACGGGACCCACCGGGGCAGCACCCTGGACCGGTCCCTGGTCGGTTGCCCCCCAGTACCCGGCTCTGGACGGCGCCCCCCAGGAAGTGTCGTTCACGGAATCGGATTCCTCAGACCTAGATCAGACGTCGCTCGACTCGGCAGACCGCGGGGGTCAGACCTCGAGCAGCTCGGATTCCTTGTGCTTGAGCAGCTCGTCGACCTGGGCGACGTACTTGGAGGTGAGGTCGTCGAGGTCCTTCTCGGCGCGACGGCCCTCGTCCTCGCCGATGTCGCCGTCCTTGATCGCCTTGTCGAAGGCGTCCTTGGCCTTGCGGCGGACCGAGCGGATCGACACCTTCGAGTCCTCGGCCTTGCCCTTGGCGACCTTGATGTAGTCGCGGCGGCGCTCCTCGGTGAGCTCGGGGAACGTCACCCGGATGATGTTGCCGTCGTTGCTCGGGTTGACGCCCAGGTCGGAGTCCCGGATCGCCTGCTCGATGTTGCGAAGGGCGCTCTTGTCGAACGGGGTCACCACCGCCATGCGCGGCTCGGGCACCGAGAACGAGGCGAGCTGGTTGATCGGCGTCAGCGCGCCGTAGTAGTCGGCCACGATCTTGTTGAACATCGCCGGGTGCGCACGGCCGGTGCGGATCGCGGCGAAGTCCTCCTTGGCGACCACGACGGCCTTCTCCATCTTCTCCTCGGCCTCGAGGAGGGTCTCTTCGATCACCACTTGCTCCTGCGTGTCTTGAGTAGGCCCGGCTTCCATGGATCGGCCGGCTGCGTCGCGTCTCTTTCCTGCACGGTGTCCGACCGGCAGGGCTTTGTCCATCCCCTGAGAAGTCCCTCGAAGCGGCCTCGAGGGGAGCCCTCGCTCAGGCCCGGGCGTCCGGGTCGCCGACGAGTGTGCCGATCTTCTCACCCTTGACCGCCCGGGCGATATTGCCCTCCGCGAGCAGCTCGAAGACCAGGATGGGCAGCTTGTTGTCCCGGCACAGCGTGATCGCGGTGGCGTCGGCGACCTTCAGGTCACGGGTGATGACCTCGCCGTAGCCGAGGGAGTCGAACTTCACCGCGTCCGGGTTCGTCTTGGGGTCGGAGTCGTAGACCCCGTCGACGCCGTTCTTGCCCATGAGGAGGGCCTCGGCGTCGATCTCCAGGGCGCGCTGGGCGGCGGTGGTGTCGGTGGAGAAGTACGGCATGCCCATGCCGGCGCCGAAGATGACGACGCGGCCCTTCTCCAGGTGGCGCACGGCGCGCAGCGGGATGTACGGCTCGGCGACCTGCCCCATGGTGATGGCGGTCTGCACGCGGCAGTCGATGCCTTCCTTCTCCAGGAAGTCCTGGAGGGCGAGGCAGTTCATTACGGTGCCGAGCATGCCCATGTAGTCGGAGCGGGCCCGGTCCATGCCGCGCTGCTGCAGCTCGGCGCCGCGGAAGAAGTTGCCGCCGCCGATGACGACGGCGACCTGCGCGCCGTCGCGCACGACGGCCGCGATCTCCCGGGCGATTTTGTGCACCACATCGGGGTCGACGCCGAGTCCGCCGCCTCCGGCGAACGCCTCGCCGGACAGCTTCAGCAGGAAGCGCCCGGCCACTTTGCCGTCGTCACTCTTGGTGTCGGCCTTGGTCATGGTGTTCTCCTTGTGGTGCACATACGAAGAGGCCATTGCCGGTGGGGTGGTGTGCATCCCATGCGCGGCAATGGCCTCCTCGTCAGATCTTGCGGTCGTCCGTCGCGTGCGCGTGCGCGCACTGCGGTCGCGTACGTCGGTCGGTACGCGGCCGACCGCGGTCGACCCTAGCGGGGTCTACCGACGATCGTGGGACGGACTCAGATGCCGACCTTGATGCGCGCGAAGCGCTTCAGGGTGACACCGGCCTCCTGCAGGACCTTCTCGACGGACTTCTTGTTGTCGAGCGCGTACGGCTGACCCAGAAGGGTGGCGTCCTTGAAGAAGCCGTTGATGCGACCCTCGACGATCTTCGGCAGGGCGGCCTCGGGCTTGCCCTCGGCGCGGGTCGTCTCCTCGGCGACGCGGCGCTCGGCCTCGACGACCTCGGCCGGGACGTCCTCGCGGGAGAGGTACTTCGGCGCGAAGGCGGCGATGTGCTGGGCGACGCCCTTGGCGACCTCGGCGTTCGGCTTGTCGAGCTCGACGAGGACACCGATCTGCGGGGGCAGGTCAGGCATCGTGCGGTGCATGTACGCGGTGACGTAGCCGCCGCTGTACTGCGCGAAGCGGTCCAGGACGATCTTCTCGCCCAGGTTGGCGTTGGCCTCGTCGACGTACGCCTGAACGGTCTTGCCGGGCTCGATCTCGGAGGCGAGCAGCGCCTCGATGTCGGCCGGGCTCGTCTTGGCGACGTGCGCGGCGATCGCGCCGGCGACGGCCTGGAACTTCTCACCCTTGGCGACGAAGTCCGTCTCGCACTTCAGCTCGACGAGGACGCCGGAGGTGTTGTCGTCGGCGATGAGGGAGACGATGGCACCGTTCTCGGCGGAGCGGCCCTCGCGCTTGGCGACGCCCTTCTGGCCCTTGATGCGCAGCGCCTCGACGGCCTTGTCGACGTTGCCGTCGGCCTCGTCGAGCGCCTTCTTGCAGTCCATCATGCCGGCGCCGGTGAGCTCGCGGAGCTTCTTGACGTCAGCGGCGGTGTAGTTCGCCATGATTCTCGGAAGTCTTTCTCGCAGTCGAAGATCTACGGGTGAACGGCGGGGGCCGCGCTCGTGGCGCGGGCCCCCGCCGTCAGCAGCCGATGCTGAGGTTGCTGAGCGTCAGGCCTGCTCGGCGTCCGCGGCCGGGGCCTCGGCGGCCTCGGCCGGCTTGTCCTCGGCCTTCGGGGCCTCGTCGGCCTTGGGGGCCTCGTCGGCCTTCTTCTCGCCGCCCTCGAGCAGGTCGCGCTCCCACTCGGCGAGCGGCTCGCCCGCGGCCTTCTCGCCCGGCTTGGAGTCACCGGTGGCGACGCCGGAGCGGGCGATGAGGCCCTCGGCGACGGCGTCGGCGATCACGCGGGTGAGCAGGGTGACGGAGCGGATCGCGTCGTCGTTGCCCGGGATCTTGTAGTCGACCTCGTCGGGGTCGCAGTTGGTGTCGAGGATGGCGACGACCGGGATGTTGAGCTTCCGGGCCTCGCCGACCGCGATGTGCTCCTTCTTGGTGTCCACGATCCAGACGGCGCTGGGCACCTTCTGCATCTCGCGGATACCGCCGAGGGTCTTCTCCAGCTTGGCCTTCTCGCGGGAGAGGACGAGCAGCTCCTTCTTGGTGAGGCCGGACGCGGCCACATCCTCGAAGTCGATGGCCTCAAGCTCCTTGAGGCGCTGCAGGCGCTTGTAGACGGTGGAGAAGTTGGTGAGCATGCCGCCCAGCCAGCGCTGGTTCACGTAGGGCATGCCGACGCGGGTCGCCTGCTCGGCGATGGCCTCCTGCGCCTGCTTCTTCGTGCCGACGAACATGACCGTGCCGCCGTGGGCGACGGTCTCCTTGACGAACTCGTAGGCGCGGTCGATGTACGACAGCGACTGGAGCAGGTCGATGATGTAGATGCCGTTGCGCTCCGTGAAGATGAAGCGCTTCATCTTCGGGTTCCAACGGCGGGTCTGGTGACCGAAGTGGACGCCGCTTTCCAGCAGCTCCCGCATCGTGACGACGGCCATGGCCGTACTCCTTGGTGTTTTCTCGGTTGTGTCCTGACGCCCTGCTCGCGCCGTGCCACGCACTCGCGTGCGGGACCGAAAGGCACTGACACCGTCGGCTGCGAAAGCCCGGTGCCGGGGCGTGCGAAGTCGACCCGGTGACCCGGATCGCCACATGAAGTGTACGGGACCCGCGAGGCAGCGGGTGACGCCGCTGTCCACAACCGGCTGGTAGTCCACAGTTCCCGGCCATGATCCGCGCGGGACGGGGGCGTCACGGGACCGTTCTCGCATGACGTGTGTGCGACGCGTGGGGAACGCGATGGCGGCGGTGGTGCTGGGTGTCCTGCTCCTGACGGCGGCGGTTCCGGTGGGCCCGGCGGGGGCCGACGGGGGCCCCACCGGGGCGCCGGCCGCGCCTCCCGGGCGCCCTGGGCCACCAGGGCCATCAGGACCACCTGGGCCTCCTGGGCCTCCTGGGCCTGCTGTGCCTCCTGATCCTGCTGTGCCTGCCGTGGGCGGGGCCTGGCCGGTGGGGCTCCGCCCTGTGGTCTTGCGGGGCTGGGAGCCTCCGGCGACGGAGTACGGCGCGGGTCACCGGGGCGTGGACCTTGCGGCGGCGCCGGGTGCCCCGGTCAGGGCGGTGGCCGGGGGCCGGGTGTCGTTCGCGGGCCGGGTGGCGGGCCGGGGGGTGGTCGCGGTGGAGCTCACGGGCACGGGTGACCCACCCCTGCGCACGACCTACGAGCCGGTACGCCCGACAGTGAAGAAGGGCGCCGAGGTCACCACGGGCGACACCCTGGGCACGCTGGAACCGGCCACGACGTACCACTGCGCGACCCCCTGCCTCCACTGGGGCCTGCGCAAGGCGGACGCCTATCTGAACCCTCTGGCCCTGCTCCCCCCGTGGCTCCTGGGCCGGGGCCCGTCACGCCTGCTTCCGGTGCCACGGTGAACGGCGGCCGGGCAAGCCCTCGCCCCCGCTGTGGGCAGCTGGTCCGCCCAGAGGGCGAGTGGGGCCTCCCCTGCTCGAGCGAAGCCGAGAGCTTGGGGAAGGGTGGGCACAGCCCCATCCGCGGCCCACCCTCCCTCCGCAAGACCAGCCAAGGGCAACACCGGACGTCAACGGAGGGACTCAGCAGAGGGGGGCTCAGCCCCGAACCCCGCGCAGAGCCATCGCGACGGCCGCCTCCGTGATGGCTTCAGGGTCCTCGGCCACCCCGAGCTCGATCCGCCGCACCGCCGCGTCCACGATGCCTTGCAGCAGCATCGCGGCAAGCCGGGGCTGCTCATGCCCGAGGCCTTCGAGGGCCTCCACGATCATGGCCACCAGCCCCCCGTGCGCGGCCCGGATCTTCTCCCGGGCGCCCGCGTCGAGCTCGCTCGCGGAGATCGCGACGACGGCCCGGTGCCTGCGGTCCCCCACCAGCGCCAGCTGCCGCCGCACATAGGCCTCGACCTGCGCCTCCGGCGAATCGGCCCGCTCCATCGCCGCCGCGACCTCGGCCGCCCAGACGGGGAAGTCGACCTCGCAGAGCTCTTCGACGACGGCCGCGCGCGAGCGGAAGTACTCGTAGACGGACGAGCGCGCAAGCCCCGTGCGCTCGGCGAGCGCGGGGAACGTCAGCGCGTCCGTACCGCCTTCGGACAGCAGGGTTCGCGCGGCGTCCAGCAGGGCGCCGCGCTGCATCGACCGGTGCTCGGCCACAGAGGCCGCTCGAATCCTTGGCACGCCTCCACTTTACGGACGCGGCCCCCGCCAGGGGAGCCCACCAGGCAGGCATTCCTCCTGGCAGGGGCGGTGGACAACGGCCGGAGACCGAACGCCCCGGCCCGATCAGCGACCAAAACTGGCCAGCTTCGCCCGCAGCTGGAGCACCGACTTGGTGTGGATCTGGCTCACCCTGCTCTCCGTCACGCCGAGCACATGGCCGATCTCGGCGAGCGTGAGCCCCTCGTAGTAGTACAGCGTGACGACGGTCTTCTCGCGCTCCGGCAGCGTGTTGATGGCGCGGGCCAGGAGGCGTCGCAGCTCGCGGTCCTCGGCCACCTCCACGGGGTTGTCGGCGGCGGTGTCCTCCAGCGTGTCCATCAGGCTCAGACGGTCGCCGCCCTCACCGCCGACGTGCAGCAACTCCTCCAGGGCGACGACGTTGGCGAGCGACAACTGGCTGAACACCGCGTGCAGTTCCTCCACCGCGATGCCCATCTCGGCGGCGACCTCGCCCTCCGACGGCGTCCGCCGGAGCCGCGCTTCGAGCGTCGCGTAGGCCCGCTCGACGTTGCGTGCCTTCTGCCGCACGGACCGGGGGATCCAGTCGAGCGCCCGCAGCTCGTCGATCATCGCCCCGCGGATCCGGGTGATCGCGTACGTCTCGAACTTGATCGACCGCTCGATGTCGAACTTCTCGATCGCGTCGATCAGGCCGAACACCCCCGACGACACGAAGTCCGCCTGCTCGACATTGGGCGGCAGGCCCACGCTGACGCGGCCCGCGACATACTTCACCAGCGGCGAGTAGTGCAGGATCAACTGCTCGCGCAGCCGCCCGTCACCCGTCGCCTTGTACGACCGCCACAGCTCGTCCAGCGACGAGGGCGCGGGGGGCCGCTCCCGCTCGCCGCTACGGGCGGCTGGGGGAACTGCCGCCCGGTCGGACCCGGAGGTGTGCTGGGGCATGCGTCGCCTTGAGCCGTTCTGCCGTGAACCTGTGAGGTTGCCGGAACTAGTGCGGTTGTGGGTTTGCGTGAAGTGAATGAGGTTGTCCGTCTGATTGCCTGTCTGCACCGGATTCGTTGTGAGCGTAGCGTGACTGAGGCGTCGCAGTGAGCGAAGAGTAGGGGATCATGCGTACGCAGATACGTTCCGCTTGACGCCCGCAGGTGCCGTAACCGTCGCTTTCCGTAACGGCCGCCCGGCGCCAACTGCGCGATTTCCCAAGGCCGTCAGGAACAGCTGACGGCGTCATCCATCCGGCGGAACACGCACAGTCACGCATCGCCTCCCGCCGGAAAGACGGACCGAATCGCCTGGCGTGTCAACTGCCAGCCGTCGCCGTGGCGTTCGACGAACCCCAGGGAGCGCAGCTCGTACAGCCTGCCGATGGCGTCGTCCGCGCTGGTGCCCGCGCCCACTGCGACCTCCCCCGCGGTCGCGCTCCCCCGGCCGGGCAGCGCGGCGAGGACGCGCGCCGCCCCGGGGTCGAGCAGGTCGCGCGGCACGACGGGCCCGCGCCGCGGCGGGGCGAGGTCCCCCATGTCCCCGACCAGCTCGACGACTTCGGCGGCGTCGGTGACCAGCACCCCGTCCCCGCGCAGGAGTTCGTGCACCCCCGCCGAGAGGCCACTGGTGACGGGCCCGGGCACGCCCATCGTGAACCGGCCGAGGTCCTGCGCGCTGCGCGCCATGACCAGCGCGCCGCTGCGGTAGGCGGCCTCGACGACGACCGTGCCCCGGGTGAGCGCGGCGATCACTCTGTTCCGCAGGATGAATCTGCTGGGCGTCGGATGATCACCGGGCGGCAACTCCCCCACCACGAGCCCCTGTTCCGCGATCCGCCCGATCAACTGGGTGTGTCCCCGCGGATAGGGCCGGTCGACCCCGCAGGCGAGCACCGCCACGGTGGCGCCGCCCGCGCCCAGGGCGCCCCGGTGCGCGGCGCCGTCCACGCCATAGGCGCCGCCCGACACCACAACCCACCCGCGCTCGGCGAGGCCCGCGCCGATGGACGCCGCCATGTGCGCTCCGTACTCCGTGCATGCCCGCGCCCCCACCACTGCCACCGACCGCAGCGCCCATATCCGCAGGGACGGCCGCCCCCGCACCCAGAGTCCGACGGGCCGCGCGTCCCCCAGGTCGTCCAGCTGCGCGGGCCACTCGGCGTCGTCGGGCGTCACGAACCGCGCCCCCGCCTGCGCGGCCACCTCCAGATCCCGGACCGCCCGCACCCGCCCGGCCCGCGCCCGCAGCCCCTCCCACCGCTTGGGACTCACCCCCGGCAGCATCACCTCCCCGTCGACCAACCGCCGCAGCACCGCCACGGCCCCCAACTCCCGCAACCACCGCCCACCCGCGGCATCACCGGGCTCCAACACCCGCGTCAGAGCCACCCGAGCAAGCCGCTCCTCGTCCGGAACGCCGGACGGGGGCGGACCGGACCGGGAACGCCCCTCGGGGCGGGAGCCCCCGGCGGGGCGGGAGCCCTCAGTAGAGCCGCAATCCCCGGCGGAGCACGAGCCCCCCGCAGGGCCGGAGGCTGGAGGCGGGCCCGACCGCAGCTCCACCCCCGGCTGCCCAGCCTCCCCCGAAGGCGAGCCCTCGCCCTCAGACCCGCCGGCGCCCGGAGCGCGCCCAGGCTCCCCCGTCACGTCCGCGCTCCCACCACCATGGGCACCCCGCGTGGGACCCCCGTGCGCAGCTGGAGAGCCAGGGTCACGTCGCTCTCGTCGGGGCGGTCGTGGCCTGCCAGGTCCGCTACGGTCCAGGCGACGCGGAGGACGCGGTCCAGGCCGCGTGCGGTCAGCAGGCCCCGCTCCAGGCTGCGCTCCGCCTCCGCCATGGCGCCAAGGACGGGGCGCCAGCGCGTGCGCAGCTCATGGCCGGGCACTTCGCTGTTCGTGCGCCACGGGGTGTCCGTGAAGCGGGTGGCCGCGCGCTCCCGGGCGGTCCGCACCCGCTCCGCCACCACGCGCGTGGTCTCGCCCCGCGCGCCCTGCGCCGTCAGCTCGGACCGTGTCACCGGCTCCACGTCGACCCGCAGGTCCACACGGTCCAGGAGCGGCCCCGACAGCCTGGACTGGTAACGCCGGACGCTGGCGGGCGAGCAGTCGCACGCGCTATCCGTCAGGCTGAAGCGTCCGCACGGGCAAGGGTTGGCCGCCAGGAGCATGAGGAACTTCGACGGGAGCCGCACCACGCCCGCGCTCCGGGCGATGACGACGTGCCCGGACTCCAGCGGCTGGCGCAGCGCGTCCAGGGCATGGCTGCTGAACTCCGGCGCCTCGTCCAGGAAAAGCACACCACGGTGAGCGAGGGACACCGCTCCCGGCCGGGCGAGGCCTTTGCCGCCGCCGACGAGCGCCTGCATGGTCGAGGAGTGGTGCGGGGCGCAGAACGGTGGGATGTCCACCAGGGGCCTGCCCGGTGGCAGCATGCCCGCGACCGAGTGGACGGCCGTCACCTCCAGGGACTCCTCCCTGGTCAGCCTGGGCATGATGGCGGGCATCCGCTCGGCGAGCATCGTCTTGCCCGCGCCCGGCGGCCCTTGCAGGAAGACATGGTGCCCACCGGCGGCCGCCACCTCCATGGCCGTGCGCGCCGACAGCTGGCCGACGACGTCCGCGAGATCGTGCCCGTGGTCGTCGGCCGCCCCGACGCCGCCCACGTCGACGCCGAGCCCGGCCCCCGGCAGGCCGAGGCCCGCCATCAGCGGGTCCGGGCGTCCGGAGTCGTCCGGCTCCTCGTCCGGCACGGGCTCGTCGGTGAGCACCGCGATCAGCTGCCGGAGGCTGCGCACACCGAGGACGGAAACGCCCGGCACGAGCGCGGCCTCCGCCGCCGTGCACTCCGGCACGACGACCTGCTCGTACCCCGCGTCCGCCGCCGCGAGCACGGCGGGCAGGACACCGCGCACCGGGCGCACGCGGCCGTCCAGGCCCAGCTCGCCGATCATCACGATGTCGGCGAGGACCCGGGGGTCGATGCGCTCCGACGCGCCGAGGACCGCGCAGGCCACCGCCACGTCGAAGCCGCTGCCGCCCTTGGGCACGGCCGCGGGGCTCAGGCCCACCGTGAGCTTCTTCTGGGGCCACTCCCCGCCGGAGTTGACCACGGCCGCCCTCACACGGTCCCGGCTCTCCGTGAGGCTCTTGTCGGGCAGCCCCACCAGCGTGAACGCCGCGACGCCCGGCTCCAGGTCGGCCTGCACCTCGACGACGACGCCCTCCACGCCGACCAGCGCCACCGCACACGTACGCGCGAATCCCATCAGGCCACCCCTCGCGCGTGCTCGACCACGGGTGCGCCGCGCTCGGGCAGCAGGACGCCCACCAGGTCGATGCGCACTCCGCCCGGCGGGGCGCCGCCGTGCTCCTGCACCCAGCGGTCGGCGAGGCCACGCAGCCGCCGTGCCTTGGCGGGCGTGACCCCTGCCATCGGATGCTCGAAGGAGGACTCCCTACGGGTCTTCACCTCGCAGACGACCAGCGCGTCGCCGTCCCGGGCGACGATGTCGATCTCCCCTGCCCTGCCCCCGCGCCAATTGCGCTCAAGGACCGTCATGCCGGCCTCGGCCAGCCGCCGTGCGGCCAGCTCCTCGCCGTACTTGCCGAGTGCACCCCGTGCGTTCATGTCGGCACCACCTCCGACATCAACGGTCGCGAGGCGGGCCACACCTTGTGGATCTTGGTGTGCTACTCAGGCGTTGTGGACAACTCCGTCACCCGTGCGGGTGAGCTCAGCTGCCCGGGAGTTCGAGGTCACTCTTGTTGAGCTCCTCGATGTTCACGTCCTTGAACGTGAGTACCCGCACCTGCTTGACGAACCGCGCCGGCCGGTACATGTCCCAGACCCACGCGTCCGCCATCGAGACCTCGAAGAAGACCTCGCCCTGGACCGAGTGCACCTGCATCTCGTAGTCATTCGTGAGGTAGAAACGACGCTCGGTCTCGATCACGTATTTGAAGAGACCGACGACGTCTCGATACTCCCGGTAGAGCTTCAGCTCCATCTCGGTCTCGTATTTCTCGAGGTCCTCGGCGCTCATGGCATGTTCCCCTTCAGCCGTGCGTCCCCCTATTGTGCGCCAGCCCCGGGAGCCCCTACACGATTTCCGTGTCCAGGGTCTCGGGTCCGTCGGGAGGACCCTCGTCGAGCAGTCTGCGCAGCAGCTCGGCGAGTCTGGTCGGATACACCGTCTCATGCGCCCGGGCCAGTTCCTGGCACGTCCACCAACGTGCTCCGGAGACACTGCGCCGTTCAAGATCGGTGAGGCCCGTCGCGCGCGTCGCCGTCTGTTCCGTACGTGCCAGGTAGTACCACTCGTCCTGGTCCCAGCGCCGCCCCGCGAACGGGAACGAGCACACCCGGCGCCACAGCACCGGACCGAGTTCGACATCCGTGATGCCGGTCTCCTCCGCGAGCTCCCGCAGCGCGGCCTGCTCGCGCGTCTCGTCGCCCTCCACACCACCGCCCGGCGTGAACCACCAGTCGTCCGCCGGGTCACCCGGCTCGTGGCCGTGCATCAGCAGGATCCGGTCGCGCGCGTCAAGGAGCACGACCCGCGCCACCTTCCGCAGCGGCCGCCCACCCACGGCTTCCGCCGCGGCGCTCCCCGCGGGCTCCGCCCCGTCAGCCGACACCAGCAGCCTCCGTCACTCCGCTCCGGCCACCGCCCCGGCTGCCGCGCCCCACCCGCCTGGCGATCGGCCCGTACGCGGCCCCGCCGAGCACCAGCACGGCGCCGGCCACCACCGCGCCGACGATGAGCCGCAGCGGCCCGGGCTCCGACGTCCCGCCGCCCGGCAGGCCGTCGAAGCCGGTGGCGCGCTCGAGCATGCCGTCCAGCGGCCAGGCCACCGCGTCCACACGGCCCTTCACCGCGCTGCGCGGCACGGAGCCCTTGCCGACCTCGTCCAGGTGCGCGGTGGAGTCGAGCGAGCCGCTGCGCTCGTCGCCGAGCAGGAACAGGCGGTCCTTCGGCACGGTGACGGCCGGTATCCCGGTCGCCGCGGGACCCGTGCCCTTGGGCAGATACGGTTCTTCGATCTGCTTGCCGTTGACGGTCAGCCTGCCGTTCGTGCAGCAGGCCACCGTGTCGCCGCCGACGCCCACGACCCGCTTCACCATCGGCAGATTGCCCCAGGACTTCTGCCGGAACACGACGACATCACCGCGGTGCACGTCGTCGCCGTCGATCCGCTGGGCGAGGACGCGGTCGCCCGCGCCGATGGTCGGCGTCATCGAGCCGGTGGGGACGGTGTACGGCTGGTAGAGGACGGCGCCCCAGGCGAAACCGCCGAGGAAGAGGACACAGCCGAGGGCCACGGCGACTCCCGACAGCACGCTGCCGAGCCGTCCGTGGCCCTCGTCGGTACGACCTGTCCTGCTCATCCCTGTGCTCCCCCGGCTCGGAGACGACCTCACGGCCCCTGGTGCCGGGCGGCCCACCGGCCGTACGGCGTCGGTGGGCTCGCCACGGGTCCGGGGCCGTGGAAGATCGGCGATCTGGGAGGGCAGACTACCGGGCGGTACGTCAGCCAGAAACCCTGGTGCCGTGGGCGGATTCCGCGCCCGCGGCGGCACGGCGGCGGCGCCACAGGACGAACGGCACGGCGCCCGCGAGGCCGAGGGCGGCCGGTGCCGCGCTCAGCGCCTGGCTGATGCCCGGCTGGTCGAAGGTGTCCGGGACCGGCAGCGTCGCCCAGCGGGTGGGCGGCCAGGCGATCACGAAGGCGCGGCCCACGACGTTGTCCACGGGGACGGCGCCGCCGCCCGGCTGGTTCTGGTGGTAGCGGGAGTCCAGCGAGTTCTGCCGGTGGTCACCCATGACCCAGATTTTGCCCTTGGGAACCGTGATCTTGAACTGGCCGCCCTGGTCGTCATTGGTGCACGGCGTGTTGCCGGGGTAGACGTACGGCTCGTTCAGCGCCTTGCCGTTGACCTTCACCGGTCCCGTGCCCTTGCACTCCACGGTGTCGCCGCCGACGCCGATGACGCGCTTGATGAGGTCCTTCTCGTCGGCGGACGGCATCAGGCCGATCCAGCCGAGCACCTTCTGCACCGCGTTCGGGTCGGGCGTGGGCTCGCCGTCCAGCCAGTGGCCGGGGTCCTTGAAGACCACGACCTCGCCGCGCTCGGGCTCGGAGCCGAACCACGGCGTGAGCTTGTCGACCAGGACCCGGTCACCCTGCTGCAGCGTGTTCTGCATCGAGTCCGAGGGGATCGAGAAGGCCTGGACCAGGAAGGTCTTGATGATCAGGGCCAGGACGAGCGCGATGCCGACGAGGAGCGGCAGCTCCTTCCAGAAGGACTTGGGCTTCTTGCCCTTGGCCGGCTTCGGCGGCTTGGGCGGCTCACCGCCCGGCTCGCCCTGCGTCCGCGGCTCGGCCTGCGTCGGGGGCTCGCCCGGCGTCCCTGTGGGGTCGGTGCTCCCCGTCGGGGCGGGGTTCCCGGTCGGGGCAGTGTTACCCGCCGGGCCGGGGTTCCCGGTCAGGCCGGGGGCCCCTCCGGGCGTCCGGGCGTCCCCGGGGGCCGCGGTGTCACGCGCCCCGTTCACTCCGCCCGCCGCGGGCTCGGGGGACGGCTCTTCGGAGCGCCTTGGCTGCTCCTCGGGCCCATCGTGTCCGGATCGTGCGCCGACCGCCACATCCCCCACATCCACTCCTCAGTCCGTGCCGCTGCCTGCCCCGTACGCGATGCAGGCCCACCACTCCCATAACGAGCGGGAGTTCCGCAGGGGTCGGGAGCCCGGTCATTCCATTGCGATCGCCAGGGGCCACCCTATGCGACGCACCTGTGGCCGCGTCCGACCCGGCGGGCGCGTCGGGCACGGACGCGTACGTACCGCGTTCCTCCAGTTTGCGCCAGTGTCCGAACGGCCAGGCGATGACCATCGCGCGGCCCACCACCTCGTCCTCGGAGACGGTGCCGCTGAACTTCTCGTTGCGATGGAAACGGGAGTCGGCGGAGTCCGAGCGGTGGTCCCCCATGACGAAGAGCCGCCCCTTGGGGACCTTCACCTGGAACTCGAAGGCGGAGGGTTTGTCTCCCGGGTTGAGGTACGGCTCGTTCAGCGGTACGCCGTTGACGGTGACCTTGTCGTTCTTGTCGCAGCACTTCACGGTGTCGCCGCCGACGCCCACGACGCGTTTGATCAGGTCGCGTTCGTCGTCGGACGGGAGCAGTCCGATGAAGGTCAGGCCCTGCTTGATCTGCTTGATGACGACGGGGTCGTTCTTCTTCTTGCCCCGCTCCTCCTCCAGCCAGTTGCCGGGGTCCTTGAAGACGACGACGTCACCGCGCTCGGGCTTGTTGCCGAACCACGGGGTGAGCTTGTCGACCAGGACGCGGTCGCCGATCCGGATCGTCTGCTCCATGGAGCCCGAGGGGATCACGAAGGCCTGCACCAGGAAGGTCTTCAGGACCAGGGCTATGAGCAGGGCCACACCTATGAGGAGAGGTATCTCCTTGATCGCGGAGCGGCGTCTGCGGCGCTTGACCTTCCGTGCGAGCTTGCGGCGCTCGGCGCGGCCGGGCAGCGCGGGCCCCGTGATGGGCCGGGTGCCGGTGGGGAGGCGGGTGTCGGCCTGGTGGGCGGACTTGGCGCGACCGCGGCTACCCATGCGCGCCGCCCGGCGCGGGCACGCGCGCGTACACGTCGGGGCGCTTCAGGGAGGTCCAGCGGCCGACCGGCCAGGCGATCCAGTCGGCTCTGCCGATGACGTCGTCGACGGGGATCATGCCGCCGCCGGGTGAGCCCAGGTGGTCGCGGGAGTCGCTGGAGTCGCCGCGGTGGTCGCCGAGGACGAAGAGGCGGTCGTCGGGCACGACGACGTCGAACGGCACCTTGGAGGGGGCGTCCCCCGGGAACAGGTACGGCTCGTCCACCGGTGCGCCGTTCACCTTGATCCTCCCCCGCTTGTCGCAGCAGACCACCCGGTCCCCGCCGACGCCCGCGACCCGCTTCACGTAGTCGGCGTCTCCGAAGTACCCGCTGCCGTCGAAGACGATCGCGTCGCCGCGGCGCGGCTCCGACCCGAAACGGTACGCCAACTTGTTGACGAGTACGCGGTCCCCGACCCGGAGCGTGGGCTCCATGGAGCCGCTCGGGATCTCGTACGGCTGCACTACGAAGGTGCTGACGAGCAGCAGGACGGCGACGGTGAGGAGGGCGCTCAGGGTGAGGCGGCCGCCGGGCAGCCACGCCACGAAGGACGCGAAAACGGAGCGCGACCGCTCCTCCGTGCCCTCGGAGTCCGGCTCGCCCGCGGGTGCGGGTCCGGATTCGGAAGGTCGGGAGGAGCGGTCGCGCTCCGTGTGCTGCGCTTCGGTGTCCATCGGGGCCAGATGTTATCCGGCCCGTCTGTGGACCCGCGCCCGTGCCCGGCCCGAAGGCCGCGCGAGGGCTCAGTTCTCGCGCTTCTCCTTGATCTTCGCGGCCTTGCCGCGCAGGTCGCGCAGGTAGTACAGCTTGGCGCGACGGACGTCACCCTTGGTGACGAGCTCGATCTTCTCGACGATCGGGGTGTGCACCGGGAAGGTGCGCTCGACGCCGACGGAGAACGAGACCTTGCGGACCGTGAAGGTCTCGCGGACACCGGCGCCCTGGCGGCGGATGACTACGCCCTTGAACTGCTGCACACGGGAGCGGTTGCCCTCGATGACGCGGACGTGGACGTTGACGGTGTCACCCGGGCGGAAGGCCGGGATGTCGCTGCGCAGCGACGCGGCGTCGACGGAGTCGAGCAGGTGAGACATGATCGTCTGCTTCCTCGCTGATGCCACAGGTCATCAGCGGTAAGTCGTGATGAGATTCGGGTGCCCTCCGCAGAAGAAAACCGGGCTCCGGGGAGTCCGGGTCCCTGCCGGAAGGCCGCTGAACGCGTCGGGCGGGCGTCGTGTCCCCCTGTGGCAGGGGCGCACGCTGGACGCACAGCAGCGTCCTATTCTTCCACGTCCTGCACCCTGCGCCAAAATCGGCCGCCGGGCTCGGGCTCCCAGCCCAGGATGGAGAGCATTTCCCGGTCCTTCTTGTCGAAGGCGGACGGGTCGCAGCGCTCGATCAGGTCGGGCCGGTGGCGGGTGGTGCGGCGCAGCGCCTCGTCACGGCGCCAGCGCGCGATCTTGCCGTGGTGGCCGCTGAGCAGGACGTCCGGGATGCCGCGCCCGCGCCACTCGGGCGGCTTGGTGTAGACCGGGCCCTCCAGGAGGTTGGCCATGGCGCCGGGGGCGAAGGAGTCGTCCCGGTGGGACTCGGCGTTGCCGAGCACGCCCGGCAGGAGCCGGGCGACGGCCTCCGTGACGACGAGGACGGCGGCCTCTCCGCCCGCGAGGACGTAGTCGCCGATGGAGACCTCGTAGACCGGCATGCGGGTCGCGTACTCGTCGATGACGCGGCGGTCGATGCCTTCGTAGCGCGCGGGCGTGAAGATCAGCCAGGGGCGCTCGGACAGCTCGACGGCGAGTTCCTGGGTGAAGGGCCGGCCGCTGGGCGTGGGCACGACCAGGGCGGGGCCCGACCGGCCCGCCTCGTAGCCGTCCGCGAGCGCCTGGTCGAGGGCGTCGCCCCAGGGCTCGGTCTTCATGACCATGCCGGGGCCGCCGCCGTAGGGGGTGTCGTCGACCGTGTTGTGCCGGTCGTACGTCCACTCCCTCAGGTCGTGCACGTGGACGTCGAGGCGGCCACGTGCGCGTGCCTTGCCGACGAGCGAGACGTTCAGGGGCTCCAGGTACTCGGGGAAGATCGTGACGACGTCGAGCCGCATCAGGCGCCGTCCTCGCCCCGGGAGCCGGCCTCGGCCTCGCGGGCGGCGTCCGCGGAGTGCGCGGGGTCCGTGGCGTCCGTGGCGTCCGTCGTGTCTGCGGCGTCCGCGGCGTCCCGTGCGGACGCGATCTCGGCGCGGTCGTCGATGAGCCCGGGGGGCGGGTCGATGACCGCCTTCTGCTCCTCCAGGTCGATCTCGGTGACGATCTCCTCGACGAACGGGATCATCACCTCGCTGCCGTCGGGCCGCTCCACGATGAACAGGTCCTGCGAGGGCAGGTGCGAGATCTCCGTGATCCGGCCGACCTCGGTGCCGTCCTTCGTGACGACGTCGAGGTCCATCAGCTGGTGGTCGTAGAACTCGTCCTCGTCCTCGGGCAGCGCCTCCGGGTCGACCTCGGCGATGAGCAGCGTGTTGCGCAGGGCCTCGGCGCCCGTGCGGTCCCGTACGCCCTCGAAGCGCAGCAGCAGACGGCCGCTGTGCACCCGGCCCGTCTCGATGGTGAGGGGTCCCCTGCCCGCGGGGTCGGTGGCGAGCACGGCGCCGGGGCCGAGCCGCAGCTCCGGCTCGTCGGTGCGCACCTCGACGGTGACCTCGCCCTTGATGCCGTGGGCGCGGCCGATCCGCGC
Organism: Streptomyces sp. NPDC059003; assembly: GCF_042740445.1. Lineage (NCBI taxonomy): Bacteria > Bacillati > Actinomycetota > Actinomycetes > Kitasatosporales > Streptomycetaceae > Streptomyces > Streptomyces sp. NPDC059003. The sequence continues at coordinate 28,129 of NZ_JBHYJH010000088.1, forward strand.
GACTACGAGCTGCACTGGTGTCTCTCCTGTCCCTACGACTGGGTGGGGGCCACTGGGCCCCATACGACTGCGGGCCGGGGACGGCCCTGAGGCCCTCCCCGGCCCGAGCCGGTGCTACGTGCGGTTCAGCGAACCTGGTCCACGTCGACGAGGTCGACGCGGACTCCACGGCCGCCGATGGCGCCCACGACGGTGCGCAGGGCGCGTGCGGTGCGGCCGTTGCGGCCGATCACCTTGCCCAGGTCGTCCGGGTGGACCCGGACTTCGAGGACGCGCCCGCGGCGCAGGTTGCGCGAGGCGACCCGCACGTCGTCGGGGTTGTCGACGATGCCCTTCACGAGGTGCTCGAGAGCCTCCTCGAGCATGCTCAGGCCTCGGTCGACTCGGCGGACTCGGCCTTGGCCTCGTCCGCCTTCTTGTCGGCCTTCTTGGCCTTCTGCGTGATGGCCTCGCCCTTGGGCTCGTCCTCGGAGCTCACGGCGTCGAAGGTCGGACGCGCGGCCTTGACCTCCGGCTGCAGCAGCGGCGCCGGGGCGGGCTCGCCCTTGAACTTCTGCCAGTCGCCGGTCTTCTTCAGGATGGCGAGGACGGGCTCGGTCGGCTGGGCGCCGACGGAGAGCCAGTACGCGACGCGCTCGGCGTTGACCTCCATGCGCGACGGGTTCTGCACCGGGTGGTACAGACCGATCTCCTCGATGGCCCGGCCGTCACGGCGGGTACGGGAGTCGGCGACGACGATGCGGTAGTGAGGCGAACGGATCTTGCCCAGACGCTTCAGCTTGATCTTGACTGCCACGGGAGTGGGTTCTCCTGGATTTGACGTGGTGGGGCACGGCGGGACTGCCGCGTGGGGTTGCGGTACCCGAGTGCCCGATGGACGCGTCAGCCGGAGGAGAGAGGGGTCCTGTGCGGCTGTCGAGTACAGCTAGCCATTGTGCCACACCCTGGCGTGGGCGCCTTCAGCCGACCTTGGCCCCCGTCGGCCCCGGGGGTGGCCCCCCGGGGTGGCCCCTCATCGCGCTGGCGCGCTCGTCCTCAAACGCCGGACGGGCTGGACAGAGCCCGTCCGGCAGGGAACCGCCCCCGGGTCCGGCAAAGGACAGCCCCTGGGACGAGCAAGAGGCAGCCCCCCCGGACCGAGCAAGGGGCAGGCCCTGGGAGCGGTGAGGGGCAGCCCCCGGGAGCGGGACCTCTGAAGGAAGAGACCGACCCCCTGCGCAGGGGGTCACCCCGCTCCCACGCCTACCACTTCCGGGATGCGGAAGGGCTTGCCGCAGCCGCCGCACATGATGGGCGCCTGGGCGAGCACCGACGGCACGACGCGGACATTGCGCCCGCAGTCGCAGACCGCCTTCACGCGGACTCCGCCGCCCGACGAGCCGTGCCGGGCGGCGGGGCCACGGAAGGTGCGCGTGGTGTCCGCCGTGGTCGCGGCCGTGTGCGCCTTCAGGGCGCGCTGGAGCCGCTCCATGGTGGGGCGATAGCGCTTCTTCGCCTCGGGGTTGAGCGTGACCAGGGAGAAGCCGCTGCTCGGATGCGGCTCCTCCGGATGGTCGAGGCCCATCTCCTCGGCGATCGAGAGGAATCTGCGGTTGTGGTAGCGGCCCGCGCGTGAGGTGTCGCGCACTCCGCGGGCGGCGGCGATGCCGTGGACTGCTTCATGCAGCAGTCGCTCGAAGGAGAGCTCGGCGCCACAGGCGGACGACGACTCTCCGATCAGGGATTCGGGCGCGGCTAGGTCCGGCAGCTCAGGGTGGTGCCGCTGAATGTCGGCCCACGCCTGTGCCAGCTCTGCGGCGAGAACAGGTGGTGTCGTGCTCACGTCGTGACAACGAGCCGAGGTGCCTCCGGGTTCCATTCCGGGGCATCTCAAATAATTTGCACTTACCCGTCAGTTGCCGTTGATGCGTCCGGACGAGGGCGGGTGCGCTGATCTGCGGAGAAGTCTCGCAGCTCGCATCAAGCCGGTACGTAGTGGCGCGTACGCCCCGGCGCTTAGGTCAACTCCGTGCGCCGGGGCCGGTGTTGCCAAGGAGTCCGGCCGTCGCCTCGTGAAGGCACCCGAGCACCCTGCCGGGACGGCCGAGCCGGAATCCCGGGTCTCAGTACGCGCGTGCAACGAGAGCGACGTTACCGGGTGCGTCATCGGCGTCCGGCACCGCCCCGTCCTCAGCGACCAGACACCGTACGGTCACACCCTGCTCCGCGAGCCTCGCCTCGCCCGCCTCGCCGAGGACGGACCACGGGACGCGCGCCCAGCCGCCCGCGCCCGCCGCGTCGACGGCCGCCTCGACGCTGGTCACGTCGGCCGTGCGGGACTCGCGGCGCTCCCGGGCCTGGGTGAGCAGCAGTTCCTGGTCCGCCTCCAGGGCGGCGGGCAGCAGCGTGGTCAGGGCGTCCAGGGAGACCGGCTCCTTGCCGCCCGCGATCCGGCGTACGAGCATCGCGGTGCCGTTCTCCAGGTCGCGCGGGCCGATCTCCACCCGCAGCGGCACGCCCTTCAGCTCCCAGTCGACGGCGCGCCGCCCGAACGGGGTGTCCGTGCGGTCGTCGACCTGGACGCGGACGCCCGCGGCGGCGAGGCGCTCACCGAGCTCCCGGGCCTTGGCGAGCACCGCCGCGTCGTCCTTGACCGCGAGGACGACGGCCTGCACGGGCGCGAGGCGCGGCGGCACGCGCAGGCCGTGGTCGTCGCCGTGCATCATCACCAGGGCGCCGACGAGGCGGGTCGTGGCGCCCCAAGAGGTCTGCCAGACCAGCTCCTGGGTGCCGTCCTTGGACAGGTACTGGGTGTGGAAGGCGCGGGCGAAGTTCTGCCCAAGCTCGTGGCTCGTGCCCAGCTGGAGGGCCTTCCCGTCGCCCATCATCCCCTCGAGCGTGAGGGTGTTGATGGCGCCGGCGAAGCGCTCCTTGGCGGTCTTGCGGCCGGGCACGAAGTCCATCGCGAGCACGTCCCGCAGGAACGCCCCGTACACGTCCTGGTGGATCCGGGCGGCGAAGTCGCGCGCGTCCTCGTACGTCGCGTGGGCGGTGTGGCCCTCCTGCCACAGGAACTCCGAGGTGCGCAGGAACAGGCGCGGGCGCAGCTCCCAACGCACCACGTTGGCCCACTGGTTGATGAGCAGCGGCAGATCGCGGTAGCTCTGCACCCACTTGGAGAAGTACTCGTTGACGATGGTCTCCGACGTGGGCCGGACCACGACCGGCTCCTCCAGCTCCTTGCCGCCGCCGTGCGTGACGACGGCGAGCTCCGGGGCGAAGCCCTCCACGTGCTCGGCCTCACGGGTCAGGTACGACTGCGGGATCAGCAGCGGGAAGTACGCGTTCTGGGTGCCGGTCGCCTTGATGCGCGCGTCCAGGTCCTGCTGCATCCGCTCCCACAGGCCGTAGCCGTACGGCCGGATCACCATGCTGCCGCGCACCGGGCCGTTGTCGGCCAGCTCCGCCTTGGTGATCAGGTCCTGGTACCAGCGGGGAAAGTCGTCCGCGCGGGGTGTGAGTACGGGTGCCTTTGCCATGGCGCGCATGGTACGTCCGAGCCGCCTGAAGGGCCGGAGATTTACGCCTTGAGGGGGCGCACAACGGTGGCACGCAAGCATTGCCTGACAACCCCTGGACGCCACGACGGAAGCGGAGTTCTCTGGCATACGGGGGGAGAGCGACCGCACGTCATGGGGGCGGACGAACCGTAGGAATCAGCACGCCAACTCTCGGCGGAATGGGGCGCTTTCGATGACACCTACGCTCGTGCAGTCACACCTCCCGCGCGCGGGTGCAGCCCCCCGTGTGGACAGGTGCGCACGCGCGCGTGACTGGGCGGAGATCCAGGAAAGGATGCTGGTCCCGCTCGTGGAAGCGGTGTACGAACGGCTCGAAGTGGGCACCGGCACACGGCTTCTCGACCTCGGGTGCGGCTCCGGCCTCGCCCTGCTGATGGCGGCGTCGCGCGGCGCGACGGTGACCGGTGTCGAACCATCGGCGCCCGAACGCCTCGCGCTCGCCCGCGCACGCCTCACACCCGACACGGCGCCCGGCGAGCGCGCCGACACCCGGCTCGTCGCCGGCTGCCCCGAGGACGCCGCCGACCCCAGGGCGCCGTCGTACACCCTGGTCACCGCGTTCCAGCCGATCGGGTGCACCGCGGGCGACGGCGAGAGCCTGTCGGCGCTCCTGGAGTCCGCCGCGCCGCTGGCCACCCGCGGCGCCCCGGTGGTCCTCGCCGGCTGGGGCCCTCCGGAGCGCTGCACCACGTCGTCGGTGCTGCGCGTGGCGACGAAGCTGGCCGACCCGCTGCGCCGCCCCGGCGGGTGGCGCCCCGCGTGCCGGGACGACCTGGAGGAGGTCGCGCAGCGCGCGGGCCTCAAGCCGGACGGCTCGGGCCGCGTCGCGTGCCCCTTCGGTTACGCCGACATGGACAGTGCCGTGCGCGGACTGCTGTCCACGGGCCTGTTCGACGCGGCGGTCGGCGCGACGGACCAGACGCAGGTCGACAAGGAACTGACCGAGGCACTGCATCCGCATCAGCGCCGCGACGGAACGGTGTGGATGCCGAACGTGTTCCGCTACCTGATCGCACGTACGCCGTAATCACGCACTCCGTAGGACACGTGCACCGCTATCGGCCACTACGGAGCACCGCGCTCACCCCGTGACCGCCGCCTGCCACGTCCAGGACGTGCGCCGCTCGCGGCCGTCGAGATCGCCGCGCCCCGTGCACCACAGCAGCACCGCGGCCGGGTCGCCGTCCGGGGCGTCCGGGAACAGGCGGTGCAGGACGCGCCCACACAACGCTCCAGGGGGCAGCCAGTCCACGCCGAGGCCCCGCGTGATGTCGTACGTGTGGAGCAGGATTTCGGCGGTCCCCATCGCCGCGAAGCCCGTCGGGTCGCACGGCCCCCAGTGCCAGGCGCGCGTCTCCGGAGACGCCGTGTCGAGCGCGGCGACAAGGAGGCCCGCGGCGGCCGTCACCACGCGCAGGATGTCGCCCGGCGTCGCGGACGGCCGCACGGTCAGGTCGAAGGGCAGGTAGGCGGTGTCCGGGCGGGCGCTCAGCTGGCCCGCGTAGGCGAGCAGATCGTGCGCCACGTGCGCGGCGGTGGCGCGGCAGCTCCACTCCAGGGAGCCCGCGGACACAGGCTCCCAGTCGCGCGTGGCCTGCGGTTCGAGGACACGCACCATCTCGGCGGCGGCTTCGGAGACATCACGGCTGTCCATGGCGGCAGGCTGGTCAGCCCCCGCACCGCCCGCCTCAGGTTTCCTTGGTGAGCCTGGTGATGCCGGCCACCCGGTACGCGTCGGCCTCCTCCAGGGTCTCGTTCTCCAGAAGAGCGGCGGCCAGGGCGTCCAACTGGTCACGGTGTTCACGCAGTTGACGGCAGGCACTCTCGTAGCACTCGTCCACGATGCGCCGCATCTCACCGTCGATGGCGTCCAGGGTCTCCGGGGCGGCGGCGAGGCCGTAGGCCTGCTGGGCGTCGTTCGGCAGCGCGGACAGGCGGCCCACGCGCTCGCTCATGCCCCAGCGGGCGACCATGCCGCGCGCGATGTTGGTGACCTGCTCCAGGTCGTTCTCGGCGCCGGTCGTGATGACTCCGTAGACGACGTGTTCGGCCGCCATGCCCCCCAGGGCGCCGATGATGCGGCCGCGCAGATACTCCTCCGTGTACGCGTACTTGTCGGCGTCCGGTGTCGACAGGGTGACGCCGAGGGCGCGGCCGCGCGGGACGATGGTGATCTTGCGTACGGGGTCGGCGCCGGGTTGCAGCATGCCGAGCAGGGCGTGGCCGCTCTCGTGGTACGCCGTGCGGCGCCGCTCCTCGTCGGGCATGACCAGGGGCCGCTCGGCGCCCAGTTGGACCTTTTCCAGCGCTTCGGAGAGGTCGGTCTGCGTGACGGTGGTCTGCTGGCGCTTCACGGCGAGCAGCGCGGCCTCGTTCGCGAGGTTGGCGAGGTCGGCGCCGGTCATGCCGGGTGTGGTGCGGGCGACCTGGGCGAGGTCGACGTCGGCGGCCAGCGGGATCGCGCGGGTGTGGATCTTGAGGATGGCCTCGCGGCCGCCGCGGTCGGGCGGGGACACGTTCACGACCCGGTCGAAGCGGCCGGGGCGGGTCAGGGCGGGGTCGAGGATGTCGGCGCGGTTGGTGGCCGCGATGACGATGACGCCCTCGGAGCCGGAGAAACCGTCCATCTCGGTGAGGATCTGGTTGAGGGTCTGCTCGCGCTCGTCGTGCCCGCCCATGCCGCTGCCGCCGCCGCGGGCCCGCCCGATGGTGTCGATCTCGTCGATGAAGATGATGGCGGGCGCGACCTTGCGGGCCTCGGCGAACAGCTCCCGCACCCGCGAGGCGCCCACGCCCACGATCATCTCGATGAACTCCGACGCGGACGCCGAGAAGAACGGCACCCCCGCCTCCCCCGCGACGGCCCGCGCGAGCAGCGTCTTGCCGGTCCCCGGCGGACCGGCGAGCAGCACGCCGCCGGGCATCCGGGCGCCCATCTTCCGGTAGGCGTCGGGGTTCTTCAGGAAGTCGACGACGTCGTTCAGCTCGCCCTCGACCTCGTCGATCCCGGCGACGTCCTCGAACGTCGTGCGCTTCTTGCCCGGCTCGAGCTCGACGGGCTTGGGCGGCTGCTTGCGCCCGAGCATGCCGCCCGCGCCGCCCATCCCGGACGCCATCCGCCGCGCGATGAAGATCCACAGCACCACGAGCAGCAGCATCGGGGCGAGCGAGATCAGCAGGTTGGACAGGAAGCTGCGCTCCTGCACGACCGGCTCGGCGGTGACCGTGACCTTGTTCTTGGTCAGGTCCTCCCAGAGCTTGTCGTCGGCGAACGCGGGCCGCTGCGTCTTGAACTTGGTGTACTTCCCGTCGCCGTCCGGGTCCTTCTGCTCCTTCTTCAGCTGCCCCTGGATCGCGTCGCCCTTGGAGTAGATCTTCGAGACGTTGCCGTCGTCGACCTGCTTGCTGAATTCGGTGTACGAGATGGTCGGCTCGTCGCCCTCGTTGAAGAACGACAGGACGAGGTTGGCGATCAGGTACACGATCAGGGCCGTGAGGATGAGCCCGGTCCAGCCGCCCGGCATCTTCCGCTTCGGCGGCGGCCCCGGCTCCGGCTCGGGCGCGCCCTCGGAGCGCCAGGGCTGCTCGGGCTTCTGGCGCGGCGGCACGGGGTTGCTCATATGCGGACGTTACGACACAAGAACGGCACCGGCACCTGCGCCGGAAACGCCTGGGGCGCCCCTCCCGACGGAAGGGGCGCCCCAGGCGACGTACGGAATCAGGCGTACGGAATCAGGCGTACGGAATCAGGCGTACGGAATCACGTGTACGGCTTCACGCGGCGTACGCGACCCGGGCCGCGTACCGAACGGCCGCTCAGCCCATGAACTTCTTGAACTCGTCCGGCAGCTCGAAGTCCTTGCCGCCCTGGCCGGGCAGCCCGAACGCGCCGCCGGGGGCGGCGTCGGCGCCCTGGGCGCGGCGCTCGGCGGCCTCCTGCTCCTGCTGCTTGCGCTTCATCGGGTTGCCGGAGCGCTGCTTGCCCTTGGCCTGCTTCTGCTTCTTCTTCTGGCGGCCGGGGCCGCCGCCCATGCCCGGCATCCCGGGCATCCCCGGCATGCCGCCGCCCTGGGCCATGCGGGACATCATCTTGCGGGCCTCGAAGAACCGCTCGACCAGGTTCTTCACGGCGCTGACCTCGACGCCGGAGCCCTTGGCGATGCGGGCCCTGCGCGAGCCGTTGATGACCGTCGGGTCCTGGCGCTCGCCCGGGGTCATCGACTTGATGATCGCGGCCGTGCGGTCGACGTCGCGCTCGTCCAGGTTGTTGATCTGGTCCTTGATCTGGCCCATGCCCGGCAGCATCCCGAGCAGCTTGCTGATGCTGCCCATCTTCCGGACCTGCTCCATCTGGGCCAGGAAGTCGTCCAGGGTGAAGTCCTGGCCCTTCTTGGACGCCAGCTTGGAGGCCATCTGCTCGGCCTCCTGCTGCGAGAAGGTCTGCTCGGCCTTCTCGATCAGCGTGAGCATGTCGCCCATGCCGAGGATGCGGGACGCCATCCGGTCCGGGTGGAACGCGTCGAAGTCGTCCAGCTTCTCGCCGTTCGACGCGAACATGATCTGGCGCCCGGTGACGTGCGCGATCGAGAGCGCGGCACCGCCGCGGGCGTCGCCGTCGAGCTTGGAGAGCACCACGCCGTCGAAGCCGACGCCGTCCCGGAAGGCCTCCGCCGTGTTGACGGCGTCCTGACCGATCATCGCGTCGACGACGAACAGGACCTCGTCCGGGCTGACCGCGTCGCGGATGTCCGCGGCCTGCTGCATCAGCTCCTGGTCGATGCCGAGGCGGCCGGCGGTGTCGACGATGACCACGTCGAACTGCTTGGTCCTGGCGTACTCGATGGAGTCCTTGGCCACCTGCACCGGGTCGCCCACGCCGTTGCCCGGCTGCGGGGCGTAGACGCCGACGCCCGCGCGCTCGGCGACGACGCTCAGCTGGTTCACGGCGTTCGGGCGCTGGAGGTCGCACGCGACCAGGAGCGGGGAGTGGCCCTGCTCCTTCAGCCAGCGGCCGAGCTTTCCGGCGAGGGTCGTCTTACCGGCACCCTGCAGACCCGCGAGCATGATGACCGTCGGCGCGGTCTTGGCGAACCGCAGGCGGCGGGTCTCGCCGCCGAGGATGCCGATGAGCTCCTCGTTGACGATCTTGATGACCTGCTGGGCCGGGTTGAGGGCCTGCGAGACCTCGGCCCCGACCGCGCGCTCCTTGACCTGCTTGATGAAGGCGCGGACGACGGGCAGCGCCACGTCGGCTTCCAGCAGGGCGATACGGATTTCGCGCGCCGTGGCGTCGATGTCCGCCTCGGACAGCCTGCCCTTGCCCCTGAGGGTCTTGAAGGTGGCTGCGAGGCGATCGGAGAGAGTGTCGAACACGGCGGCGTCGGTCCTCGAAGTCGGGAGCGGGTTTGCGTCGCCCTCCAGGGTATCCGGCCCGGCAACCCTGCCGTCCCTCGCGGGGCGCCCCAGTCCCGCCCCTTCCCGAACCAGGGGGCTGCGCCCCCTGGCACCCCCGCCTTATCGCCGCTTCGCGGCTCGCCCTCAAACGCCGGGCGGGCTGAAATCCCTCGCGCTCCGCTGCTTGCCCTCAGGCGCCGGGCGGGCTTTTCAGTGCCTGCTCAAGGCCTCGTGCGAGACCGGCCGCCTCCTCGCCCGCCAGCGGTGCCCCGTCCACCCCGGTCACGTAGAAGGCATCCACCGCGTTCGCCCCCAGCGTCGACACGTGGGCGCTGCGTACTCGGACCCCCGCCGCCTCCAGGGCCAGGCCGATGCGGTGCAGGAGGCCGGGGGCGTCCTGGGCTCTGACCTCGATGACCGTGGCGCGGCGGGAGTCCGCAGGCGCGACGCTGACGCGCGCGGGCGGGGCCACGACGCCGCGCCGCCGGGGGTAGGCGGCGTCGCGCTCCGCGAGGCGGCCCGCGATGTCCAGGGAGCCGTCGAGGGCCCGGACGAGGTCGGCGCGGAGGCGGGCCGCCTGCGGCAGGGAGCCGTACTCGGCGGCCACGCGCCAGTCGAGCAGCAGCACCGCGGCGCCGGCCCCGCCCACCTCCTCCGGCACTTCGAGGGCGCGCAACTCCGCCGCGCGGACGGTCAGGCGGTGCAGGGCGAGGACCCCGGCGGCGGCCGCGAGGACGCCGGGCTGGTCCGGGACCACCACGAGCAGCTCGACCCCGAGCCCCTCCGACGGCTCCTCTGCGCGGCTGCGCAGGGAGAGGACCGGGCCGCCGGTGCGGTACGCCTCCACCGCGAGCCGCTCCTGTTCCGCGGAGGCCGGTGGCTGCGTCCCGCCGTCCTCCGGCTGGTCCCCCGCGAGCACCGCGCCGACCCGCTTCACCAGGTCCGCGACCAGCGAGCCCCGCCACGACGACCACGCGGCCGGGCCGGTGGCCAGCGCGTCCGCCTCGGTGAGCGCGTGCAGAAGCTCCAGGGTGGCCCCCGAGCCGACGGCCCCGGCCACCGCCTGCACGGTCGCCGGGTCGTCCAGGTCGCGCCGGGTCGCGGTCTCGATGAGCAGCAGGTGGTGGCGTACGAGACAGGCGAGGACGGCCGTGTCGGCGCTGTCGAAGCCGACGCGCCCCGCCACGTCCCGCGCGATGATCTCCCCGGCCACGGAGTGGTCGCCGGGCCAGCCCTTGCCGATGTCGTGCAGGAGCGCGGCCATGAGGAGCAGGTCGGGCCGCCCCACGCGCCGGGTGAGGGCGGACGCGCGGACGGCCGTCTCGACCAGGTGCCGGTCGACGGTCCAGGTGTGCACGGCGTTGCGCTGCGGGCGGCACCGCACGCGCTCCCAGTCGGGCAGGAGCCGGGTGATCAGGCCCTCCGCCTCCAGGGCCTCCCACACCTGCACGGTCGGCCGCCCGGCGCCGAGCAGCGTCACCAGCTGCTCGCGGGCCTCGGCGGGCCACGGCGTGGGCAGCGGCCCGGCCGCGGCGGCCAGGCGGCGCACGGCGTGCAGGGACAGCGGCAGGCCCGCCTGCGCGGCCGCCGCGGCCGCCCGCAGCGGCAGGACCGGGTCCCGCTCGGGCCGCGCCGCCCGCGCGAGCACGACCTCGCCGTCCTGCTCGACGACGCCTTCGGCGAGCGGGGAGCGCTCGGCCGCGCCGGTCTTCCCGCCGCCGAGGAGCCCGCGCAGGCGGGGCCGCGCGCCGCGGGCCCGCAGCACCCGGCCGACCTCGCGCCAGGTGACGTCGGCGGCGTACGAGACGGTGCGCGCGGCCTCGTACACCTGCCGCAGCAGGGTGTCGGCGTCGAGCAGGCCGAGTTCGGCGGCGACCTGGTCCTGCTCCTGGAGGGCGAGGCGGTCGGTGGCGCGGCCGGTGGTCAGATGCAGCGCGTCGCGGACGTCGAGCAGGGCGCGCCGGGCCTCGGCGAGGCCCTCGCGGGGCGCGTCGGCGAGCCAGGACGCGGCGACGGCCCGCAGGGCGGTGGCGTCGCGCAGGCCGCCCCGCGCCTCCTTCAGGTCGGGTTCGAGGAGGTGACTCAACTCGCCGTGGCGCAGCGCCCGTTCCTCGCAGAGCTCACGCAGCAGCGGCAGGCGTTTGGGGGCCTGGTTGCGCCAGTCGGCGAGGATCGCCGTGCGCAGGCCCGTGGTGAGCCCGAGGTCCCCGGCGACGTGCCGGGCGTCGAGCAGGCCGAGCTGGACCTTGAGGTCGTCGCCCGCGGTCCTGCGGGCCTCGCCGGGGGTGCGTACGGAGTGGTCGAGCGCGAGCCCGAGGTCCCACACGGGGTACCAGACGCGGTCGGCGAGCGCGGCGATCGCCCCGGGGTCGGCGCCGCCGTCGTGCAGCAGGAGCAGGTCGAGGTCGCTGCGCGGCGAAAGCTCGCCCCTGCCGTAGCCCCCGACGGCGACGAGCGCGGCCCCGCGCAGGTCGCCGGCGCCCAGGTCGGCAATGGCCGCGGCGAAGAGGCCGGTCAGCCAGCCGTCCGTGAGCTCGGCGAGCGCGGAACGGCGCGGCGGCCCGGACCGCGCCTCCTTCTGCAG